>JAZOCP010000085.1:0-5080 GCA_045596585.1 Eubacteriales bacterium | reverse complement strand
CTTAAAAACTCTAAATAAAAAGTTAAAATCCATTAATCCAGATGGTATAGTTTATGGCGAGGTTTGGGAGGATGCGTCCAACAAAATAGCTTACGATAAGAGGAAGAAATATTTCCTTGGAAATGAGCTCGATTCTGTTATGAATTATCCATTTAGAGAGGCAATTATCGACTATATTAAATATGGTAATTACGATAGATTTTATAGCACATGTAAAATGCTTTCGTCTCACTATCCTAAGCACAATGCAGACCTGCTCATGAACCTGCTCGGCACACACGATACAGAGCGTATTTTAACTGTTTTGGGTACCGACAGAGTAGATGGTTATACCAATGAAGAGCTCTCAAAGAAAAAGATGACAAAGGACGAATATAAAAGGGCAAAGGAGCTTTTAAAGCTTGCTTACACAATAGTGGCAACAGTGCCTGGCGTTCCTTGTATTTACTATGGTGATGAGGTTGGTATGCAAGGCTATCGTGACCCATTTAACCGTTTGCCATTTCCTTGGGGTAAGGAAGACTCTGAAATTTTAGAGTACTACCAAAAAATAGGCAAAATTAGAAGAAAAGAAGCAGTGTTTAAGGGTGGATTATTTAAGCTAATCGAATGTGATTCCAATATACTCGCATTTGCAAGATATATTGACGAGGAATTTACTGTAACACTTGTGAATAGAAGTACAGAGAAATATAGCTTTGAGTCAAATATTCCACTGAAAAGCTGTGATACAAACAGAAAAATTAGTGTTTTAAAGCCTATGAGTGCCAATATTTTAAAGGGAAATGGCGATGCATTAGCTCTTGAACTTGAATTTTACAAAGATTAAAAAGGGACGTTTTTACACGTCCTTTTTTGTTTTTAAAATTTTTTGTGTTTATTATTTCAAAATAATTATAAAAATTATAGACATTTTAATTTTTGCGTGTTATAATTATTTAAATATAAATTTTGAGGTATAATATGGATTATAATTATCTTGCAGAATTACTTTTTCCAAATATTACCGAAAGTCCAGCGGATGTCGAGGCGAAATATCCTCCACGTAATTTGCCTGAGGGCGCTAAGGTAACAAGATTTGCACCAAGCCCAACAGGCTTTGTACATTTTGGTGGACTTTTCCCATCAACAGTAGGAGAAAGGTTAGCTCACCAATCGGGTGGAGTATTTTATCTTAGAATAGAGGATACCGATGCTAAGCGCGAGGTTGAGGGCGCAGCTGAGGGACTTATAAAAACACTTGCTAAATACGGAATTAATTTTGACGAGGGTGCTATTCTTGACGAGAATGGAAAAATCAGCGATAAGGGCGCGTATGGACCTTATAAGCAAAGCCTTCGTGGCCCTATTTATCAAGTATATGCAAAGCAGCTTGTTCGTGAGGGAAAGGCTTATCCTTGCTTTACAACTGAGGAAGAGCTTGACGAGCTTCAAGCTGTAAACAAAAAGGAAGAAATAAAGAATACTGACTGGCAAGCAGAGGCAGAAGCTAAGCGTGCAGCAATGTTAGCAGGTCGTAACTTCACAATTGAAGAGGTAGAGGAGCATTTAAAGGCTGGACATCCATTTGTACTTAGAATTTTAGCCAATGGCGACCCTGAAAAGAAGTTTAAGTTTACTGACCTTGTAAAGGGAGCGCTTGAAATTCCCGAAAATGACGAGGATTTTGTACTCTTAAAGTCTGATGGAATTCCAACCTATCACTTTGCACACGCAGTTGACGACCATTTAATGGGCACAACTCACGTTATTCGTGGCGAGGAATGGCTACCAAGCTTGGCAAAGCACGTACAGTTGTTTTCTTATCTTGGCTTTAAGCTTCCTAAATATATGCATATTGCTCAAATTATGCGTATTGACGAAAATGGTAACAAGAAAAAGCTTTCAAAGCGTGATATGGGCGCAAATATGGACGACTATACTTCAATGGGCTATTGTCCGGAGGCAGTTTGCGAGTATATTATGACTCTACTTAACTCAAACTATGAGGAATGGCATATGCAAAATGCAGACAAGCCATATACAAGCTTCCCATTCAATATTAAGAAAATGTCAGTTTCCGGCTGTCTTTTCGATTTTGCAAAGCTAAATGACGTTTCAAAGAACGTTATTTCAAGAATGACTGCAGATGAGGTTTATAACCTTTCAAGCGAGTGGGCAAAGGAATTTGACCCTGAATTGTATGCTGAATTGTCAGCTAATCCCGAATACACAAAATCAATTTTTGCAATTGGTAGAGGCGGAAAGAAGCCAAGAAAGGACCTATCCGTTTGGAAGGATGTAAGAGACTACGTTGATTTATTCTTTGATAATCTCTTTGAAATAAAGGATTCTTACCCTGAAAACTTTACAAAAACTGATATTAAGCTAACCCTTGAGGAATTTGCAAAGACCTTTGATGCAAATGACGATATGAACACTTGGTTTGAAAAAATCAAGGATATTGCCGATATGCTTGGCTTTGCTTCTGATATGAAGGCTTATAAGCAAAATCCAGAGGCTTATAAGGGCAATGTTTCCGACATTAGTATGTTTATTCGTCTTGCTGTAACTGGTAAGCTAAATTCCCCTGATATGTATAGTGTAATGCAGATTTTGGGATATGATAGAGTTATAAATCGTGTAAATGAAATGATAAAGGTGTTATAACAATGGAAGAAATGAATTCAAACTTTATACATGATATAATTGATGAAGATTTAGCAAATGGCTTTTCAAGGAAAATCCACACACGTTTTCCACCTGAGCCAAACGGGTATCTTCACATTGGTAGTGCTAAGGCTATTTGGATTAACTCTCAAACCGCTAAAAAATACGGTGGCGAGTTCAATCTAAGATACGACGACACTAACCCATCAAAAGAGGACACAGAATATGTTGAAAGTATTCTTGAGGACTTAACTTGGCTTGGTGCTACCCCTACGGGTGGTATTTACTATGGTTCTGACTACTTTGATAAGTGCTATGAGTATGCAGTAAAGCTAATTAAGGATGGCAAGGCTTACGTTTGTGACCTTTCTGCTGACGAGATGAAGGAGTATAGAGGTACTCTTACTGAACCTGGTAAAAACAGCCCATATAGAGATAGAAGCATTGAGGAAAACCTTGATTTGTTCGAGAGAATGAAAAACGGAGAATTCCCAGATGGTGCAAAGACTCTAAGAGCTAAAATTGATATGGCGTCTCCTAACATCAATATGAGAGACCCAGCAATTTATAGAATTTTAAGAGCTCATCACCACCGTCAAGGCGATAAATGGTGCATTTATCCACTATATGACTATGCTCATCCAATCCAAGATGCAATTGAGGGAATTACTCACTCACTTTGCTCACTTGAATTTGAAAACCATCGTCCACTTTATGAGTGGGTTGTTGATAATATCGGCTTTGAAAACAAGCCAAAGCAAAGAGAATTTGCACGTCTTAACGTTACTTACACAGTAATGAGTAAGAGATATTTAAGATACCTTGTTGAAAACAATATGGTTGATGGCTGGGACGACCCAAGAATGCCTACACTTTGCGGACTTCGTAGACGTGGCTATACACCAGCATCAATTATCGACTTTGTTAGCCGTGCAGGTGTCGCTAAGGCTTATAGTATCGTTGATATTGAGCTTTTAGAGCACTGTATTAGAGAAGAGCTTAATATGACTGCACAAAGAAGAATTTGTGTGTCTAACCCAATCAAGCTTGTTATCACTAACTATGATGAAAATAAGGTTGAATATTTCCCAGTTTCCAACAATCCTAACGACCCAGAGTCAGGAACAAGAAACCTTGCATTTACTCGTGAAATTTATATTGATAAGAGCGACTTTGAGGAGGTTCCACCACCAAAGTTCTTCCGTCTAAAGCCAGATGGCGAGGTTCGCCTAATGGGCGCTTACATTGTTAAGTGTAACGAGATAATTAAGGACGAAAACGGAGAAATTGTTGAAATCAGATGTACAGCCGACCTTGAAACAGGTAATGGTATGCCAGCTGACGGACGTAAGATTAAGGGCACAATCCACTGGTTAAGCAGTGAAAATGCTCAAAAAACAACTCTTATGCTATACGATAAGCTCTTTACAATTGATAATCTCGGCGATATGCCTGAGGGCAAAACATATAACGATTACTTGAACCCAGAGTCCCTTCAAAAGGTTGAAAACGCACTTGTTGAAAAGTGCCTTGACGAGGCAGAGCCTGGCGAAAAGTTCCAATTTGTAAGAAATGGCTATTACTGCAAGGATACAAAATATCCTAACACCTATAACCGTATCGTTGGACTTAAGGATAGTTATCCTAAGAAATAATAATTAAGCGAGTGCATCACGCACTCGCTTTAAATTTGAATAACGTTATAAAACGTTTACTAAAGTAAATATTTATTGACATATTTGGTCGTTTGTGATATTATAAAATTAGAAAGGGAGTGAGCATATGTATTTAGACTATTCTAAGTTATGGAAGCTACTAATTGATAAAAACATGACAAAAACTGAGCTTATGGAGGAAACAGGGTTAAGCTCAAGAATTATAGCTAAGCTTTCAAAGAATAAAACAGTTACAACTGAAACACTAGTTAAAATTTGTACTTGTCTTAATTGTGATATTTCCGACATAATGGAATGTAAGGAAGAAAAAAGCCTTTCTATTTATAATTATTACCGCAAATTTGGCACAACAACCGAATATAATGAAAATTATAATACAGTAAAATTTGAACATGAGGGGCAAAATTATACTGTATATGCAATAAAAGACCCTATAACCAAATCAACCATGATTCATTGCGGAGATGATGGGACAATCTATAGAGAGCAGCTATACCCTTTTGGTGGAATAATGCGACCGAGCAGTGTAAAAACAGCTTTGGTAAAGCCAATTAAAGAAAAGGATGAAACGGTAATAGTTTTATTTTCGGGAAAACCGAATTTTTGGGGAATTGATGACGGAATATTTATTTCTTCAAAAAACAAAAACAAAAATGCCTCAAGCATATACGTTATGACGGAAACTGCTTTCAAGCTTTTTGAAAATTAAACAAGCGAGTGCCTCGGCACTCGCTTTTTCAGTTTTTGTTGAGTTT
>JAZOCP010000084.1:0-3212 GCA_045596585.1 Eubacteriales bacterium | reverse complement strand
AGATAATGATTTTGAAATAAAAAATAGTAACTTTTTCACTTCATTTACTAATTCTATCACCTCATCAGCAAGCACAATGTTTAATGTTTGTTTCTTTACAATATTTACTTCAATAATACTAAAAATTATTTTGAACGTTTTTAGAATTCCAGATTATTCAATTTTACATTTGCTGCTCGGAGCTTTACTTGATGTAACTCAAGGCGTAATTTCTTCTGCATCAAATAATAATGCATTTATAAGTTCTTTTTTTACAGGATTTTCTGTTGGTTTTGGTGGGCTTTCAATATTGTTTCAAACATTTTCAATATGTAGTGAAAAAGATATTAATATCAAAAAATTTATCTTGATGAAATTCATTCAAGGAATTATTTGTGGAGCTTTTTCTCTTATTTACACACATGCATTTTCAATTGAACCTATCAGATTTACTTCTGTTTTTAGCTCAAATTTAACTATATTATGCTTAATTTTCTTTTTCATTGCGACTTTTTTCAATTTTATGTTAAGAAGTGTTGATTTTTTTAAAAATATTATTTATAATAATATAAAATAAATTAAAGGAGAAAATCATGGACGCAAACAGTACAACTATACCACGAGGGTGCAATTTAATAGTATTATTTGTGTCAACTGATTTGACACTTTAAATTGCTTACCCTCTTATTTTTAATAGGAGGTTAAAATGGAAAACTTTAAAGAACTTATTGATACGCTTGATGAACTAATTAAAGAGCGTAAATATTATGAAATAAAAGCACTACTCAAAGACATTGAGCCAGCTGACCTTTCTCTTGTAATACAAGAGTTCCCTAATAAAATTGCTACTTTATTTAGATTATTACCTAAGGACCTAGCAGCTGAGTGCTTTGTTGAGATGGACACGGATTATCAAGAAACATTAATTTCATCATTTACTGATAATGAGCTTAAAGAGGTAATGGATGAATTATACATTGATGATACTGTTGATATTATTGAAGAAATGCCAGCTAACGTTGTAAAGCGTATGCTAAAGAACTCAGATTCTGAAACAAGAAAAACAATCAATGAAATTCTAAAGTACCCTGATGACTCTGCTGGTAGCATCATGACTACTGAATATGTTAGTCTTGACGAGGATATTACCATAGAAGATGCTTTAAAAAGAATTAGAAGAACGGGTGTTGATAAAGAAACTATTTATACCTGTTATGTTACAAAGCCTGATAGAACACTACTTGGTTATGTAACTGCAAAAAAGCTACTTCTTTCTGATGAAGATATGAGAATTGGCGATATTATGGAAACAAGTGTCATTTTTGCCCACACAAATGATGACAAAGAGCTTGCAGCCAAGGAAATGAGTAAGTATGACCTACTTGCCCTTCCCGTTGTTGACCGCGAGGAACGTTTAGTAGGTATTATTACAGTCGATGACGCAATTGACGTTATTGAGGAAGAGGCTACTGAGGATATTGAAAAAATGGCTGCTATTATTCCGTCCGATAAGCCTTATTTAGCAACTAGTCCCTTTGAAATTTGGCGCAAACGTATTCCTTGGCTTGTTTTACTTATGCTTTCTGCAACGTTTACAAGCTTAATAATCACTAAATTTGAAGGAAATCTAATAATTGATGGTAGCACCGTTTTGATCGCCTTTATTCCTATGATTATGGGTTCGGGTGGTAATGCTGGTGGACAAACATCAGTTACTATTATTCGTGGCCTTGCGTTAGAGGAAATTAAGCTCGGCGACATATTCAAGGTAATTTTAAAGGAATTGTCAACTGCTCTACTTTGCGGCGCCACTCTTGCCGTTGCTACATTTGCAAAACTCTTTATAATCGACAAATGGATTCTTCGCAACAGTGAAATCGACCTTTTTGTCGCTTTAGCTGTAAGCTTAACTCTTCTTGTTACTATTATTGCTTCTAAGCTTGCAGGTTGCTTACTTCCTGTTTTGGCAAAGCGTTTAGGATTCGATCCTGCTGTTATGGCAAGTCCGTTTATTACTACAATCGTTGATGTATTGTCGCTTCTAATTTATATTGGAATTGCAACATCTATCATTCACTAATAATATTTAAAAGACCGTTTCATAAACGGTCTTTTTGCATATTATGGTAATTGGGAGGTGATATTTATTTGCATTGCTTCTTTAAAATCATTAACATATGCAATTAAAGCACAAAAAGTATTATCAAATTATTATATTAATGCTGAAATTGTAAAGTTAGACAGTACTAATAACAAAAAAGGTTGCTCTTATGGCGTTAAATTTGATTGTATAAACCTATATTCAGCAGAAAACGCACTAAAAAATAACAATGTTAAATATTTTCAAATAATTACAACAAAGGATTAATTTATGATTTATTTTGATAATGCCGCAACAACATTTCCAAAACCAAGCTGTGTTGTAGAAGAAATGTCTAAGTGTATAAAAAAATATTGTGGCAATCCAGGTAGAAGCTCTCACAGCATATCGATAAAGAGCGCTGAAAAGATTTATGAGGCGCGTATGCTTCTTTCAGAAATGTTTAATTCAGAACCAGAAAACGTTGTATTTACTTATAATACTACCTACGCACTAAATATCGCAATTAAAAGTCTAATTAAATATTCTACAAATGTTTTGATAAGCGATATTGAGCATAATTCTGTATTACGACCTATAATCAAGCTTTCAAACGAAAAGCTATGTACGTACGATATATTCTCTACATTAGGCGAAAAGGATGATATATTAAAAAGCATTAAAAGTAAACTCACAAAGAACACTTCTATGATAGTTTGCACACACTCATCAAATGTTGGCTCAAAAACTCTTCCAATAAAAGAAATTGGAGATTTTTGTAATGAAAATAACATTACATTTATTGTTGATGCTGCACAGAGCGCTGGAATATACAAAATTGATGTAAAAAACATGCACATCGATGCTTTATGCTTGCCTGCACACAAAGGACTATATGGACCACAAGGTGTTGGCGCTATAATTTATAATACTAATAAACAATTAAAAACAGTCATAGAGGGTGGAACTGGAATAAACTCATTAGAAGAAACAATGCCTGATTTTTTGCCTGAAATGCAAGAGGCTGGCACATTGTCAACGCCTGCAATTTCCGGCTGGTGTGAAGCCTTAAAATGGATAAAATCATTAGACATAGGAAAAATCAGACTACACGAAGAGGATTTATATAAGCTTTGCTTAAAAAATTTAAGTC
>JAZOCP010000083.1:0-9536 GCA_045596585.1 Eubacteriales bacterium | reverse complement strand
GAGATGTACTCAAGTGGCCGAAGAGGCGCCCCTGCTAAGGGTGTAGGTCGGGTAACCGGCGCGGTGGTTCAAATCCACTCATCTCCGCCAAAACAAAAAAGACAGGTTTTTACCTGTCTTTTTTGTTTTCGTGACCGATGCAGGTCATTTGACCAGCCTTTGTGCCCAGCACAAATGTGGTGCACAAGCAAGGCTAAGCCGAAGTCTGCTTGCAAGCGGGAGGCGTGCCGTAGCTCTTTTTGCTTGCAAAAAGCCTCCACTCATCTTTTCTACAGGATTTTTCCTGTCTTTTTTGTTTTCGTGACCGATGCAGGTCGTTTGACCAGCCTTTGTGCTTTGCACAAATGTGGTGCACAAGCAAGGCTAAGCCGAATTTTTGTTTGACAACATTTTATCATTTTAAAGTCAATTTTAGTCCGACACGTGGATGAATTTGTTATAGTTAGAGTCTTATTTGTGGAAAACATGTTTTAATTTTTTGTCTGCTTCCAATTGCTTTTTTTAGTCTTTTAATTTTTGACAATTTTTGCAAAAAAAATTTTTTGTTGACTTTTTGAACATTTTATTATATAATATTTTTTAGGTACTTTAAATTGTGCCATAAATACGCACCCAGATTGTGCAGAAAAAGAAAGGACAGCTTATGAAAGACAAAGCTTGCTACGAGCTCAGTCCATCACAAGACGTTTCTTACCTTCAATGCAAATACTCACTATTTAAGAGGGTAATTAACATCGTGACATCTATCACTATTAATTATGATGTTGACTTTGAGCTTATGGAAAAGGCCTTCAACCTCGTTGTTGAGCGTAACGACTGTTTGAGAATCAAATTCTTCAAAAAGAACGGAAAGCTCCTTCAATATTTTGAGGATTCAAGACCTTACAAAAAACTCCCTGTTATCACTTTTGATACAGAGGAAAAACAAAAGGCATTCATCAAAAAACGCACCGGTAGCGCAATTAAATACCTCCGTGGTAATGTAGTTGAGCCATCATTTATCAAAACCTTTGACGGAAAGAATATGATTCTTTTCAAGGTTTGCCATCTTGTTCTTGACGTATATGGTATTACATATATGATTAAGGATCTCCTTGCAGTTTACGAGGCATTAAAGAACGGAACTGAGCTTCCACCACAGCCTGCAAGCTTCGAGGAAATTATTAAGAAGGACATTGAAAGACATCATAACATGAGCATTGAAACAAAGCATGTTGAATTCTTTAGAGATCTTCTTAATGACAACCCAGAGCCATATTACGCTGGTATCCATGGTTCTGACAACAAGTACTCACAAAAAATGCTCCAAAAGAACCACCGCGGTATGCAAATGTCATTCTTCAAGTGTGACACAAAGGACTACCGTCATACAATCAGTAGCGAAATCTCGACACAGGTGCTTGATTATTGCAGAAGAAACAAGATTTCCCCTGCTAACTTCATGTTCTACACCTGCACACTCACAGCAGCAAGACTTAACAATAATGTAAGAAATGCTCTCCCACTCGGACTTTACAACTGTAGAGTTTCTCAAAATGAGAAAAACGCTGCAGGCTCAAAGGTACAGTCCATTGCATGCTACTCCAAATTTAACTATAAGCAATCATTTGAGGAAAACCTCAAGAGATTTGCAGCAAACCAATCAAGACTTTATATGCACGTTGGCTTCTCTGATAGAGAATTTGAAACACTTCTACATAAAACATATCGTACATCAGTGTTCGAAACCTACTATTGCCTTGCATTTTCATTTGTTCCAATGGAAATTCCAGACGGAATTGAGTTTAATATTTACTCAAATGGTAAGGGTGCTCTCGCAGCATACCTAATCCAAGTTTTCAATGCTAAGACAAATGAAATCACGATGGCTTATGACGTTCAAACCAAGATTACAAGCGAGGAAAAGGTTAATGCCTTCCACGATATGTATGTTAAGGTTCTTGAGCAGGTGCTTGAAAACCCACAAATTCAATTAAGAGATATTAATCTTGACTAATGAAAAAAGACAGGCTTTTGCCTGTCTTTTTCTTATTTAAAAGCGGACACGTGGTCCGCTTTTTTTGTTTTATTCTGATTTTTCGGACACGTCCTCAGACTTTTCCTCTGGCTTTTCTTCTGACTTCTTTTCCTCGGATTTTACCTCTGGCTTTTTCTCTTTAGTTTCCGACTTTTGGTTGTCTTTTAACTCTGCCGAAGCCTCAGCGTTTTCATTTTTTGTTTGTTTATTATTTTTCACAGATTTTACATCAATAGCTTCTTTTTCAAGCTCTTTTAGTAGCTTGTCAACTTCTTTTTTCTCTGCCCTTTTCTTTACAATAAATGAAATTACGGTCGAGAGCAAAATAATCAATGCAGGTAAAAGCATTGAAACAAAGTAAATAATATACCTTGCTCCCTGTCCAAAGGCTGAATTTGCTGTTATTATATGTGGGACTATGATTTGTATTATTTCAAACAAATAATAACGTTCGTTGAATAATGTAATTTGGGACTCCATTACTGGAGAGTATATTAGAATCGTGTAGATTAGCTTTGAAAAAAACACGCCTACTGCTCTATTTGGTTTTATTAAAAGATATCTTGCTATATTAACTACAAGCGCTATTATCGCTACCGCCCTTGGCTTGGTTGATACGCGAATTATCAAGTATGTACAGGAGGCTAAAAACGCAACAAGGAATAAGACAGCTATTATGGACCTTGAAAGCACACGTAAGCTATCTCCTATTATAGCTCCAACAGTAGCGTTTAACCTAATTCTGTGGAACATAAGAACGTATATTGGCGTTACAAGTGCTGCCAAGCCATTTGTGGCTGCCGCTATAAAACCAAATACTCTTCCTTTTTTGCAAAGTATGCTTGAAGCAGTATAGCTACCCGCAATTAGTACCGCAAATAAAGCTCCTAATAAAAGGGTAAAAAGTCCATACAAGACCCCAAAATATCCTTCATACATTTTTGGGCTTTGAAACATTCTAAACGTTCCTGTTAATATATTAATTGCTAATTCCATAGTTGCTCCTTTATTTTTGCTACATGTGCTCTATGGTCGGAGGCTATATTTCCTGAAACCCTCGCCCACTCTACTGATAGATCACGACTTACAAAAATGTAGTCAATTTTTATCTCTGGATTGTCAGATGGCCACGTTGGAGTGTCTTGGCAAAAGCCATATGATGCATCCTTCATTTTTTCCTTAATTGGGTCTAAAATAGGACTGCTTGGGGTTAAATTAAAATCTCCCATTAAAATGCACTTTTTTGGTGTTAAATTATCTAAAATTGTTTTCACTGCATTTTCTTGCTCATCAGGATTTAAGCCAAAGTGACAAACAAGCACAGTATAGCCATTTTCAAGCTCCGCCCTAAGGACACACCTTGTTTCATAATAGCCATTATAAAGTCGAGGGCTTGGGTCTGGGATTTTTATTGTATCACTCTTTACTATTCTGTATTTTGAAAGTAGCCCGTTGCCATATGGCCCTTCTGAAAAATCCTTTATTGCCTCGGCAAAGAAATAGCTTTCTATTCCTGTTAACTTAGCAAGCTTTTCTGTTTGATTTGGGTATATGCCTCCTGACGAAAACATCTCATTTAATCCAACAATGTCAGCTCCGCACTCTAAAATTTCCTTAGCTATTATGTCATAATCAACACGTTTTTCAAGGTGATTTACACAATGCTGTGTATTAAAGGTCATTATTTTCATTTCTTTTCCTTTTAAATATAGGCAGATGATGCTCTCTGCCTATATATTTATAGCTTTTTAGTCGCTAATGCTTCTACTTCTAAGCACGCTTTATATTCCTTCATAAAGAGTGTAAACTTTTGTTTTTCCTCTTCGCTTGCAATTGTTGTTTCCTTCTGTGCATCTTGGAAGATTTTATCAAGGAAGCAATCAAGGCTTACTTTGTTTTCTGTGCGATAAAGTGCTAATAGCGCAACGCCCCAAGCGCCACCCTCACCTGCATTTTTCATAACAGTAATTGGGCAACCAAGCGCCGCACTCATTGCGTTTGCGCCAACAAATGGAGCCTTGAAGAAACCACCATGACCACAAATAGCCTCAATTTCAACATTTTCCTCAGCTAAAATCTCCATACCTATGCTCATTGCACCAAGCGCGGAATATAGCTGCATTTGCATAAAGTTTGCAAGAGTTAGCTTGCCACCCTCTTTTCTTAAAACCGCTGGAACACCTCTTTCAAGACCAACAAGTGGCTCACCTGAAAGGAAATTATAGCCAACAAGGCCACCTACATCCGAGTCACTCTTTAGGGAAACCTCGTAAAGCTTATCATAAAGTGGGCCCTTTTTAATTGAACCACCAGCAAGCTCAATAACCTCCATAAATAGTGATGTCCATGCGTTAATTTCTGAGGTGAAGTTGTTTGCGTGTACCATTGCAACGGTTTTTCCACTTGGTGTTGCAACAACGTCAATTTCTGTGCTAACACGATTAAGTGGCTTTTCAAGAACAACCATAGCAAACGCACTTGTACCTGCTGAAACATTACCTGTTTTTACCTTTACTGCATTAGTTGCGACCATACCCGTGCCAGCATCACCCTCTGGTGGGCATACAGGCGCACCACCTTTAAGTGTTCCACTTACATCAAGCAATTTTGCACCCTCGTTTGTCAAATAACCAGCATCCTCACCCGCCATAAGAGGTGTAGGTAAAAGGTTCTCAAGCTTTTTTTGGACACCGTGCTTTCTTAGCATTTGGTTATATATTTCAAGTCTGTTTTTATCATATTCATTTTCAATAGTTGGGAACATACCAGCAGCATCGCCAATTCCAAGCACCTTTCTGCCTGTTAGCTTCCAATGAACATAGCCAGCTAAGGTAGTTAAAAACTCAACGTCCTTTACGTGCTCCTCGCCATTTAATACTGCTTGATAAAAGTGTGTGCCACTCCATCTTTGTGGCATATTAAACTTAAGCTCACGTGTTAGCTCCTCTTGTGCCATAGCTGTTGTTGTATTTCTCCAGGTTCTGAATGGAACAAGAAGCTCATCATTTTTATCAAACGCTAAATAACCATGCATCATAGCGGAAATACCAATACCATCAAGGGTCTCGATTTTCTCGCCAAAATTAGCTAAAAGGTCGCTATAAGATGCTTGAAGACCCTGCCAAACTGCATCAAGAGAATAAGTCCAGTAGCCATTTTCAAGCTGATTTTCCCAGTCGTGCGCACCAGAGGCTAAAACCTCTCCCTTTTCATTTATTAGAACTGATTTAATTCTTGTTGAGCCAAGCTCAATGCCTAATATTTTTTTCATTTTTCCTCCAACATTTGGTTATTTAAATTTTATAGGTTTATTATATCATAATAAAAGGTAAATGTAAATATAATTATTTTAGGAGGAATTTTATTCAAAATTAGTTCAAATATATTGACAAGTTGAAATCTTTGTGATATAATCAACTCGAAAACTATGAAAGGAGATTTTAAGATGAATAACAAAATTGCATTTGGCGTTTTAACAATTCTCTTTAACCACATTGGTGTTCCAAGCTTCATAGCTAAGGACTCTGGTCGTGGTGTAAAGACAATTATTTTCGGCATCATCACACTTGGTATTATTGGTATCATTAACGCTATTAAGGGTATCATCGGTGGTATTAAGATCTTAAAGATGTCTGATGAAGATTTCGCTGCTGCTGACAAGATTGCTCTTATCGATGCACTCCCAGGTTCAAAGAGCCTTAAGGATCTCGCTAAGGACGCTAAGAACATGGTAGTTGGCGAAAAAGAAGAAGAGGCTGCTGAAGAGGTTGCTGAAGAAGCTACTGAAGAGGTTGCTGAGTAATTTTTACTTACTAAATAAAAGGTCACCGTTTGTCGGTGACTTTTTATTTTTGTCTTATTCCCTTTTGTTGACAAGAGTAATTTGTAATGCTATAATTATAAAAGAAATCACCCTTGGAGGTTTTTATGAGAAGCGACAGAGAAAAAATGAACACTGGGGAGCTTTATTTCTGCAGTGACGAGTCTATTTTAAAGGAACAGGTTGAGTGTCTTGAAAGGCTTTATGACTACAACCAAACCCGTCCAAGCGAGGGCGAAAAAAGATTTAAAATGCTAAGTGAAATGTGTGCCGAGTGTGGCGAAAACGTTTATATAGAGCCACCATTTCACTCAAACTGGGGTGGCAAATACTGTCACTTTGGCAAAAACGTTTATGCAAACTTCAATTTAACCTGTGTTGACGACACCGATATTTACGTTGGCGAATATACAATGCTCGGTCCAAACGTTGTGCTTGCAAGCGCTGGTCATCCTATTTTGCCAGAGCTTCGCGAGAAAATTTATCAGTATAATATGCCTGTTAGAATAGGAAGAAACTGTTGGCTTGGCGCTGGCGTAATTGTTATGCCTGGTGTTACAATTGGTGATGGCACAGTAATCGGCGCTGGCTCGGTTGTAACTAAAGATATTCCCGCCGGCGTTGTTGCTGTTGGCAACCCTTGTCGTGTAATGCGCCAAATCAGTGAGCACGACCGTGAATATTACTTCAAGGACAAAAAAATCAACTGGGATGAAATTAAATAAAGGAGTAAGGAGTATGAAAAACAAAAAACTCACATTGTCGGCTTTAATTCCACTTGTATCCTCAATGCTTTTTTATGTTTTTTCTTTATTGATATATATCCCTTTTGTATTGTGGAAAAACGAACCCGAGTGGCTTGCTTGGACTATCGGTCTTTTATCTGCTCTTTGCTTTCACCTTTTTGCTCCTGTTATAGCTGTTGCCGGCAACACTGTTTCAATTGTGTTTCAAGCTAAAGCACTTAAGCGTAGGGAAAAGCCTTGGCTAAGCATTTTGCTTATCATTCTTTCGTCCATTATTATCATCGGCTCTATTTCTCATTGTACATATGCCTTTATAATTGTATAACTATTATTTAAACTATTTCGACAGCATATTTAATCAATATTATTAAAAAATCCACCCGTTTGGGTGGATTTTCATTTTTCTATTGTTTCCTTTATTGCCTTTATAAAATCGTTTTTTGCACATCCGCCGTCCTTGCGTTTTCTTTCCCACCAACGCGATGTTGGATGAGAAACCGCACAAGAAATCTCTTTATACATCGCTTCTTCCTCTGCAACTGTCTTCTCGCTCATCCAATCATTATACGCCTTTTTGGAAAGAAATATTATTTTGTGAGGCTTTATATTTTTGCAAACATCAATAAAGCTTAATTTAGAAATCTGGCTATCCTCTTTTTGCTTGTTAATGGATTCTCCTCTTATGCCGGCAGGGCGCTGATAATAGTTCATAAAAGCAAAATGCTCCCACACATCGTCCTTTTCGCACCCGAGAATATTAAAGCATGCCTTGGCAGGACGATAAAACATACTATACCCTGCTCCTCGTTCCTTTTTTGCTAAACAATCATACATAACATATCTTGTAAAAAAGGCGCTAAAGCTCTTGTGCAAGGGATTATTCTCATCATACCCCTGCTCTGTTAAATTCTCGGTGTACCATTTTCCCAAGTCATATGAAAAATTCTCTGTTTGCTTTGATAAATAATGGCTTTCCCCTACGCACAAAATTCTATATTTATTATATTGCTTACCTATGTATGGTAACATTTCGGGGTGTGTTTGATAGATAGAAACAAGCTCTAAGCTCTTATCGTACTCGGTATTACAAAAATCCTTTGGGATTTCGTTTTTGTATTTTTGAAATATTTCCTTCATAAATTCCTCAGCTAAATTTAAAGTAAGGCTTTTTAAACCATATAGCCTCGTGCTTGTAAGCCCTCACCTAAGATGGATTTGCGCGATGCTAACACTATATCTCCTTTTATATACTCAAAGGATGGCGAATAAATTTCGCCCTCTCCAACTATAAGAGCATATTTTATATGGTTTTTTAGAACCTCTTTGTAAAGATTTTGACCTGACACTAAATATATCTCGCCCTTGCAGTCAAAAAGTGGTCTTAATTCCTCAAAGTCAGCACCGTACTCCTGTGGAAATGTGTAAATAGAAAACAAATCAATAAACACATTAGATATATCAATTTGTCCCTTTTGATGAATCCCTGAATAGTCAAGCTTAATATATGGTATATCAAGCTCGTTTCCCATTTCGCCTATTATAAAGGTTATATTGGGTATTGAGCTTTCTTCCTTTATTTTCTTAGCCATTTGCAATCCTTGCTTGTCATCATCAAGCACAATTTGAAAAATAATATCGCACCCAGTGTCTATTTTTTCTAAGTCCTCTGGCATATTAATTAAGCCTACAAGCGAAATTGAGTCAATCATTTTTTCTCTTTCCTTATCGCTTATATTGCCTTTAACAAAATCTGTGCTTTTTAGGTATTTTAGTGTGTTTTTAAAAACCATTTCGCCTATTCTTTGTGCTCGTGCCCCGTGACATATTATTTCTGTTCTGGCAAAATCCATATCACATTTGAATTGCATTTTAAATCCTCCACTAATTTTGGTAACATTTTATATAATTCTTCTCTATTTCTTTTAGAAGCAGAAAAGGTATATTGCCCGTTTTCCTTAACTATTAAAAAGCTGTGCTCATATTCCTCGTTTTCCACCTCCTCAAGCATAATAAAGAAGGTTAATTTTCCACAAGGGATTTCAAAAAGAATATCAATGCTTTCTTCAAACGGAATCTCAAGATATAACCCCTCACCCCATTTTTTTAAAAATTGAGGCTTGCCTTGGCAAGGTTTCTTTGTTGAAATAAAAGCATCGTACTCTTTAAAGGAATGTATGTGCATAATATTTGGGTGCAGGGTGTGGCTTTTTAGGTCATACCACAGATGCTGTCGGCACTCTTTTGATTCTCCTCTTTTTAAAAGGCATAAGCCGTGCTCCTTTTTTATTATAACATCATACAAGGGTAAAAGCAATTCAATTTCATTTTTTTGATCATATGATGCGTAGCCGAACCTTCCGTCCTGTTCCATTATAAAATCAAAGCTGTCAAGCTCACAAATAGAATCATAGACTGGGTATAAAACAACAGAGCCATCACTATCGTTGACTCCATATTTACCATTTGCCTCGCTTACGCAAAATCTTGGTGAAAAAATTCTGTTTTTTGTGCTCATTTTTCTATTTTCCTTTCTTTTTTCGCCATTATAGAAAGAAAATATGAACAACTCGTGAATAAAATAAAAGAGAATTGTGTCAATACAATATTTATTATTATTTTTTCATTCTTGTCGCAAAAGCACAATCTTTAAAAGAAAAAATCCACCCAATTGGGTGGATTTTTTCTTAGCCTTCCCCTTGAGGGGAAGGTGTCAGTTTTGACTGACGGATGAGGTGTCTATGTGCTTTAATATATCTGCACAAACCTCTTCGAACCGTCTGTTTAAATCATAATTTGAATATCTTAGAACTTTTATACCAAGACTGTTTAAATATCCGTCTCTTTCCTTGTCTTTTTGATATGCATCTTCCTCGTAGTGTTGAAAACCATCAAGCTCTATGACGATTTTTGCACTTGCACAATAAAAATCAACCACATATTTTCCGATTACCTT
>JAZOCP010000082.1:0-17101 GCA_045596585.1 Eubacteriales bacterium | reverse complement strand
TGTTTTCTTTTGAAATTTTAATCAACTATTACATATACAGGATTTTCGCTTACATCAACGGAAACATAACCATATTCATCAGCTACAAGTCCGCTTTGTACACCGTCTATGTCACCATAAACAGCCTCTACAAGAGTTGCGTTTTCTGCATCTATTCTTAATTGATAATTGTTTGATTTTGTACCATCAGAGGTCTTGCACCATACAGCGTATGCCTCTTTACCCTCAGCTGTTTTGTACTTATAAATCATTACATTTTCATCATAAGCCTCAACCTGACTATCAAATGAATAGCCATCAAGGGTGTTCTTTAAGGTATATAGGTAGTAATATGAGTCCTTTTTAACCTCAACGAGTTCGCCATTTTCGTCATATTCAAAGCCTATTACACCACAGGTACCATACTTACCTACCGAGTTTTCCTCAACGCCTACGTCCTCGCACATATACATATCAGCCTTATCAATTCCTATGGATGAGAAGATCAGATATGCACGTGTTAGCCACATAGCCTGTACTTGTCTGCCTGTATATTCAGCATACGCGTGTGAGGATGTTGAGGTTGCATAGCTTTGGTTAGTGTCCCAACCAAACTCAGTTATCCAAACCTCTTTATCTGGGTAATGCTTATCTCTTAATTCTATAAGATCTGCAAGCACCTCGTCAATTTTTGCCTCCTCTGGTGAAATACCAACATAGGCAGTTGAGCCATTTGGAAGTGTTACAGCCTTTGACATATAGTGGTGAACGTTAAATGCATCAAATGCAACATCGCCATCATTACGATTTGCCTTCATCCAGTAAATCATAGCTGTTATATATTCGTTGCTAACGCCAGAAACGCCGGCTAATGCAAAGTTCATATTTGGGTCTGCGTTTTTACCACCCAAGTGATAGCCACCAGCTACTGGAGAAACCATTGTTGAGCAGTGTCCATCATATGCAGCAGAGGTAGCTGCTGCAAGCTGATATGCTGAAAGATAGTTATGAATTCCGTTCCAGCCACCATCAGGCTCGTTACCCATTTCAATCCATTCAATTGTGCCCATACCAACAACTGCAGAGGATGAGCAATGCTCTTTTGCTATGTCAAGTAATGCAGCAGATGTGTTTGTGCCATAACGCGCTGCAAATGCAAACATATTATCTGCATATACAAAGTATGTATGAGGGTCAAATCTTTCCCAGAAGGATGCTCTTATAAGCTTTCCTTCAGAGTTATATACAGGTAGCTTATGTCCACCAACCTTATATGAAATTGTTTCACCATTTCCAAGGCTCCATTGGATACAAGGAATTACATTAATTCCAGCTTCCTTATATGCTTTATATTCATTATCGAAGTTGCCCATCCAGCCTCCTGTAAAGAAGGATGCCTTTTGACCATAATTACTTGCAGTATATGACCAACCAAAGTTGTGGTATTCTCTTAATACTGTTGTACAAATTACGGAGTCAATAGGGGTGTTACCGCCACCACCTGCAACGAAACCACACATACCAATCATTTGGTCAACGGTTGGTAAATGGTTTGATTTTTCGGTAGAAATTTCATCGCCCTCTCCTACCTGATAGCCATATGCGGTCATTTCATATGGGGACTCTCCGTCTGTGAATATAACTTGAATATATCTTGTCTTTTCGCCAATTTCAACATCATTCCAACCAACGATGGTGTCTATTACCTCATAGCCGTTCCATTCGCTGTTTGATGACATAAAGTCAAGAGGCTTATCTGACCATCTTACAGTTACACTATAATCCTTTTCTGCATAGTAAAGTGATATCTTAGATACATAGTGCATATATTGAAGGTCAACTATTGGACGTACTGGTGAGCCAGAGATATCCTCCTCACCTTCACCAGGATTTGGGAACACCTTGCCAAGCTTAGTTGTTATATCATCATCAAAAATAGGTCTAAAGGAATTTATAACCTCACCATGATATACCTGAGCCTTACTATAGTCAATTGGAATTTCAAGGTTACCACCAACTCTAACCATTGCCATTTCGCCATAGTTTTCGCCCTCGTATGGCTTAACTGCTACGTAATATGCCTTGTCAAGGTTTGCACTTAGGTCAATAGTGATTGTAACTAAGCCCTCTCCCTTAATGGTTGCATCAAGAATTTGCGCACTGAGGTAATTGTCCTCATTAATTTCGCTTGTGCTATATCTAACCTCAAGGCTTGGTCTATCTCCATAAACATTAAGCTTTAATGTTACCTTACCATTTTCGATTTTATCAACACGCAGGTAATAAATTTCCTCTATTGGCAATGGCGCTATTTTTCTTTCCTCTCTCGCATTACAAGAAATACACTTGTACGTTGCAAGACCAGAGGTGCTTGTGGTTGGAACTATGCTATAATTTACAAACTTATAGAAAATATGTCCCTTCGCCTCTGTTTCAACGGTTTTTGTTGCACCACATGCACAAGCATAAACTGATTTTCCGTTTTCGTTACAGCTTGCTACTAATTCTGATTTTAATGTATCATATGAGTGGTCACTCTTTGAGCCTGTAATGTCTGCCTGCTTACCACAGAAGCACTCATATACATCAACGCCTGCAACCTGACAGGTTGCAACAGTTGAGGTTTCTATAAATTCTCTATAATTGTGAGTATGCTCCGTTCTTGTATCAAGAGGTGTTGCCCTCATTACAACCTCTGAAACCTTAAAGGTACCAACACCCTTTATAGTTCCTATTTCAATCTCAATTGTATATGCCTTGATGGCGGTTGAGTTGTTATAAATTGTATGCTCCTGTGCATCTCCACCATATGCTGCACCATTAGCGCAAATGGTTTTTGACGCAGTTACCTTTCCAGATGAGTCCTTTACTCTTATTGTACCAAAGGTATAGTTGCCTGCTGTATATACCTTGAGGTTTGATAGTGCCATTTCCTGCTTTAAGGTAATTGTAAGGATATCTCCCTCTGCACCAAACCAGTCACCTGAGCTATAAATGCTTGATACGGTTGTAGTACCGTCAACAACCTTCCATCTGTTGTCGTATGCTGCATTATATATATCTGTTTCAACTGAATAAACATCGTTCTTTGTAAGCTGTGCAAACACAAGCTTAGGAAGTGATACCGTCTCAGTTTGAGAGCATTTTGTACATGTAAACGTTCCTGAGCCAGTTGATGACGTTGTTGGTGATTTTGTTACTGTTACAAAATCAGGATATACGTGGTTACTGTTTTTAGCTATTACAGCTTGTGCAACTAACGTTGTGTTACATACAGAGCAATGGCTACCCTCAGTAAGACCTGTCTCTGAGCAGGTTGGCTCTACTGCCTTATCTACAACTGGTGTGTGGTCACCCTTTGGAATCATAGTTGATTCCTTGGTTACCTTATTACAAACGCTACATTTTCTGCTTTCAGTGTAGCCAACGCTTTGACATGTTGGGGCAATAGCTGGTGTAATTACCTCTGCGTGGCTTGTTGTTGAAAGCACGAGCTGTTCAAAAGTTGTTTCATTACATACTGTGCAATATTTACCATCAGACAAGCCTTCCTTACTACAGGTAGGCTCATATCCCTTTAATACAGCCTCAGTATGTCCCTTTGCTGGAACTACTGTTCCTTTATTTATAATTTCGTTACAAACACTACACTTTGTAGCGCCCGTGTAACCATCTTCGGTACAGGTTGCGGCAACATTGCCAGCTGACACCTCTGTGTGTCCCTTAGCTGGGATTACAATGCTTACGCTCATTGTTTTGTCACAGTCCTTGCAATATGTACCACCACTATAACCTTCTTCAGTACAGGTTGGTAATTTGTCCTCAGTTCTTTGAACCTCAGTATGTCCCTTTGCAGGAACTGTGGTTGGGTCCTTCATTGGCATATTACAAGTACCACAATGTGTACCGCCTGTGTAGCCTACTGCCTCACAGCTTGGCAAAATATCTTCGTTTGCAACCTCATTATGAGGAGCCTTTGAAATCACCGTTTGTGCAGTTATTACCTCGTCACACACATCACAATGTGTTCCGTCTGATAAGCCTTCCTTTGTACATGTTGCTGCGTAGCCAGGTGTTACTACCTCTGTGTGACCTAAGGCTGGCACCTCTTGTGCTGGCTTTACATTATCACCACAAACATAACAATGTGTACCGCCCGTATAGCCTACCTCTGTACAGGTTGGAGCAACGTCCTTGCTTGAAACCTCTGTGTGGCCTGTTGCTGGAATTACCGTTGGAGGGTCTATTCCCTCATCGCACATTTCACAGTGTGTACCACCTGTGTAGCCAACCTCCTTACAGCTTGGCAAAACATCTTGGTTCGCAACTGGCTTATGGTCTATTTTGGGTAAAACCTTTTGCTCAATGATTGTTACACCACAGCTGCCACAATGGCTACCTACTGAAAGACCTGTTTCTTGGCATGTAGGCTCAACCCTTGGGTCTGCTATCTTGTATATATGCTTACATGTGTCGGGGTCAACTGGCTTGTTTTCTTCCTCTGTCATATCTCCACCGGTGCTACCCTCGTTACCTTGGTCCACATTTTCTTTATCGCCATCATTACCGGTATTGGTATTTGTATTACCTGTATTTGTATTAGGATTTGATGTGTCCGTTGGTATTTGAGAAAGCGTACACGCAGTTAGCGCAAGCACTAATATAAGGGTTATTATTAAAGGTATTCTTTTTTTCATAATTCTCTCCCGCTTTTATGCACAAGCCTTGGAAAAAAGGTCTATCATTTGATTTGACAAATCCTCATTCGGCTCAAAATATTGCTTTTTGTTTATTTGTTGGGCTTTAAAGTATTGCTCCTTCAAAGAGCTTTTATCTCTTTTGCCTATTTCCTTTAAATATGATTTGTAGCCATTTTCAAGTGACTCTCGATACGAAATTGCCTCATCTGAAAACAGCATATTTATATGTCCCTTATTCTCATAGTGCTTAAATTCAAACCTGTCATTTTCACTAAACTCGTCATAGTAAATATCGTAGCCATATTCTATTGGTACGCGCCCGTCATCCTCGCTATGAACAATTAAAATTTTTGCATCGGTTTTCTCCATGCCATCAACTGCTGTAATGCTTGCATAGTCCTTGCCGAATTTTATTGTTTCATAAAAGCTTACATATGGAAGCAAAAACGCATCAACCAAAACACCAAGCACCTTTCTTGGGTATTGTGCAAGCATATCCTCGGACTCATTAAAGCCAGCAACCAAAACCGCACCCTTAATTTCTGGGTGGTGGTTAAGCACGTTGCCTGCTGAATAAGCGCCCCATGAGTGACCAAATAGTAAAAATGGTAAATTTTTGTACTCCTCTATTGACTGTGCATAATCAATAGCATTATCAAGGTCTATTATTCCTTGTGGAAAGCCTGTGACCGACTTTCCCTCGCTTTGGTCATTGCCCTGTGCATCATAGGCAAAAACGTAAAAGCCATTTTTTGTAAACTTATCAATATATGGGAGGTATTTGTTGTGTCCACCATCGCCATATCCATGTGCGATAACTATAACGCCCTTTTTCAAGACCTCTTCTCTTGAATATTTATAGCCTGTAAGGGTCAAGTCCGACTCAAACTCGCATCTTTCATAATCCAAGCCCTCAAAATCACTTGGTGACATCTTTAGGTAGTTAGGCGTTTCAAAGCGCATATTAAATACACCCTCATATATTACAAATGTTGAAAAAGGAAGTATAATTGTCGGTATAGAAACTACGATAGAAGAAAGAACTATTACGACAATTTTTATAATTCTTTTCTTTTTTTGACTAAGCATCATACCCCTCCTTCTTAACACTATAAAATTATTATAACAAATTTTATTATATATTGCAAGTGTTGTTTTATACGCGCAAAAACCTCGTGCGTAGTAAATTATACACAATTAAAGAAATCGAGTATAATATAGACGAATTTTTCTAAAATTCCACTTGACAAACGGGAATTTTGTATATATAATAATTGTGTTATCAATTGGGGATTTGTGTAAAGGTAGCACAGCAGACTCTGACTCTGTATGTCTGGGTTCGAATCCTAGATCCCCAGCCATAAAACGAAAACCGACCATTTGGGTCGGTTTTTTTGTTTTACCTATGGCTTGGGGTCTCTTGATTCGAACCTATCTTTTCGTTTGCTTGCGAACGGAAATTGGGTGCGCAAGTGCGACAAAAGTCATCTGGGTGCTTGCACACAAGGGGCTTGTTACAACTCATATCGAAAACCCCAATTTGGATTTTATTATTTTTCTTTACATTAAGGTTATTAAGTGATATAATTGATTTATCAATTAATTTGCATTTAAAGGAGCTACTATGATAATTGAAAGGCGCATTAAGGAATTTGAAAATTTAGGCTTTGGCATGTTTGTGCATTTTGGTCTTTACAGTGTGCACGGAAGAGGCGAGTGGGCGCACAACATCAATATAACCCCAGAGGAATATGAAAAGCTATTTTATCAGTTCAATCCCGATAAAGATTGGGCAAAAAATCTTGCCACTACTGCCATGCGCGCAGGCTGTAAATATATAACTATTACAACAAGACACCACGATGGCTTTTCACTATACGATACCTGTGGCTTAAATGAATATGATGCGCCACACTCTCTTGCTGGTCGTGACTTAATACGTGAGTTTGTAGATGCTTGTAATGAGGTTGGTGTTATTCCATTTTTCTACCATACTCTTCTTGATTGGCACGAAAAAAGCTACAAGGAGAATTTCCCTAAATATCTAAAATATCTCCGTGACAGTGTCGAGATTTTATGTAAAAACTATGGTAAAATCGGTGGACTTTGGTTTGACGGCATGTGGGACAAAAAGGATGAAAACTGGGAAGAGGATGCGCTTTATTCTCTTATCAGAAAATATCAGCCTGATGCTATGATAATAAACAACACAGGTCTTTCTGCCCGTGGTGAGCTTGGCCATATAGAGCTTGATTCTGTAACCTTTGAGCGTGGTCGCCCACACCCTATTAATCTTGAGGACTCACCAAAATATATTGCAAGTGAAATGTGTCAAATTTTTGCTAACCACTGGGGCTATGCAAAAAGGGATTTCAACTTTAAGTCGCTAAAGGAGATAATTGAGGACTTTTGTATTTGCAGACGATATGGTGCAAACTATCTACTCAATGTAGGTCCTATGGGTAATGGTCAAATCCGTCCGCTTGACAAGGCAATGCTTGAAACTCTTGGTGAGTGGGTTGATGTTTATTCCGAGGCGCTTTATTCACCTCGCCCTTCTAAAATTGAAATTGAGGGCAAGGAAAAGAACTTTTTGCTTGAGGGAGAAAACTGCTACTACTTCTTTGCATACGACCTTGAGGTATCTGGCAATATAAATGTTGAGCTTTCAAAGGGCAACCCCAATAGCCATAATGAATTTATGCTTGATAAAGATATAAAATCAATAAAATGGCTTGACAATGGCAAGGATGTTTTCTTTACACAAGAGGGTAACAAAAAAACAATTGTCACTACCCCTCATTTGTATGGTGAGAACTATGTTGTCAGAATTGCAAAAATAGAATTTTAAAGAAAAAAACCGACCCTGTGGTCGGTTTTTTGTGTTTTAGTTGGTTTTAACGATGACGGAAACGCCGTCTGGAATTGCTACGATTTGTGGGTTTTCTGATTTTACAAATGACTTAGCAATTTTAATTGCCTCATCTAAGGTTTTAGCAGAAGTCATATGCATTTTTTCAATTATTTCAGCTGGCATATCTGAAACATACACAACCTTTGCGTGGGAAAGTACTCTTAAAAAGACCTGTGTTTGCCATTGGTCCGGAACTGTTTCTTCCCTTGAGCGAGATAGGAACTCTGCCATTGTTTTGTTTATATCTGGCTCGTCTGCTAATTGATGATAGAAGTGATCACCACCTATACCATCATTTGATTTGGCAAGCATAATTATTACTCCACCCTCTTTTACAGTTGCCTCTCCTGCTGTCATACCCTTTACTGCTTGATATACATTTTGGTCAAGAGGGTAGCCACCATTAGTTGTAATCACAATATCACACGGTACACTCTCTACTCCACAAAGGCTTGAAAGGAAATCTGTGCCCTTTTTGTGTGCCTCTTCAAGCTCACCTGCTACTGCATAAATAACCTCTTTGTCTTGATTTAGAACTACATTTACTATGTAAGAAAGGTTAGCATTTTTAGCTGCCCAAAGCATATCCTTGTGCATTGGGTTGCCCTCTAAAACACCTGTTCTTGAATTTGGGTGTGCAATAAACTCCGAGCAATGGTTTGCAAGTACAGTTTGACGTGCACAAACGCCTGGTAGAAGGCTTTTTCTGCCCCCTGAGTAGCCAGCAAAGAAATGTGGCTCAATAAAGCCCTCGGAAATAAGCAAATCTGCCTCGGCGGCAATTTTGTTAATCTCACATTTGCCACCCGAAGGGAGTGTGCCTATGTCAACTAACATTTCTCTTTCATCACAGTCGTGAATATAGATGCTTTCATTATTTACTATTTCCTCACCAAATTTATAAACAAGCTCCTCCTTTGTTGTGCCACGATGACAGCCAGTTGCAATCAAAATTGTAATTTGGGCATCAGGACTTGCCTCTCTTATTTCCTTTAACATTGGTGGGATTATTAGCTTGCTTGGTACAGGGCGAGTGTGGTCGCTTGCTATTATTACTACATTTTTCTTGTCCTTAGCGAGCAAGGAAAGAGTCTTACCACATGGATTTTTCATAGCATCCAAAACAAGCTCCTTTGGGCTCTTCGTTGGCTTATACTTATTAATTTTCGAGTCTAAAACTGCCACAAGCTCTGAGCCAAACTCATATTCTATTTTTTCCTTTCCGTATGGAAAAAGCACCTTCTTCATTTTACTGTTCCTTTTTTTGTTAATTTTATTTAAGATAATCATAATGGTTGGTATCAAAATGAGCTGTAATATAATTCCAGCGATTGAGTCTATAAAGCCACCCATTATAAAGGCACTAAAGGTGAGCATTTTACCACCAAGACCTAAAAGTAAAGCCTTTGATGCGCCCCACACTGCCCTGCCACCTATCATTGCAATAACAAGGCTTATATAAAGTGTCTTTACATTTTGCTTTTTAGCCCTTGACCAAATAATGCCTATTATAAAGCCATAGGTTGCAAGCTCAAGCGCCATCCATATTGCGTTTGGATAAATTGGTGGCATACCAAAGAATAGGGAGCGCAAAAATGGTAGCATAATACCAATTGCAAGTCCGTATTTATAGCCACATATAAGCCCACATAGCATAACTGGTAAATGCATTGGCAAAAGTGAGTCGCCAATTTCCTTAATTTGCCCTGTAAAAAGTGGTAAAACCATACCGAGCGCCAAAAGCAAAGCCGAAAGAATTAGCCTTTTTATTCCTTGCTTATTCATATTTTCCTCTGTAAATTTTTTATTTTTTATACATATGCTAATTATAGCATACTAAGTCCTTGTATGCAAGGTGATTTATGCTATATATTCTTGTTATTTATTGATTTTTGGCAAATATTTATATGTAAAATTTGTGTCGAAATATATTGACAAAGACTTTTAACATTATTATAATATATATAATTAAGCTTTTTAGCCTTGCAAAGCATTTTTGCAGTATTCGCTTCAAGACTAAGAAATAAGGAGACGACTATGAAAGATTTTGTTATTTTACCAGACTGCGCATGTGATATATCAGAAGAGGCAAGACGTGATGTTGGACTTAACGACTACATTTCAGGACATGTACATATAAGTGACGGACGTGACCTTTATGCCAAGCTTGACTGGACAGAAATTTCAAGAGAGGAATATTATAAGCTTCTTTCAAACAAAAAAATGAAGGTTACAACAGCACCACCCTCGCCTGCTGAATTTTTTGAAGCATTTGAAAAATACGCAAAGGACGATATTGGTGTAATTAGCCTTTCTCTTTCGTCTGCAATTTCTTCTACATATAATTTTGCAAAGAGTGCTGCCGATGAAGTAACAAAGAAGTATCCAAATGCAAAAATTTACTGTGTTGACACTCTTCGTATGACAGCAGGTATTGGACTTTTGGCATATTATGCCTGCGCTCTTAAAAACGAGGGTAAGAGCTTTGACGAGATTGTTGCTTGGATTGAGGAGAACAAGAACAAAACTCACCAATTGGGTCCAATTGACGACCTTATCTTCGTTGCTCGCCGTGGAAGAATTTCAATGGGTAAGGCTATTATGGGTAGCTTTGCTGGTGTTAAGCCAATGGCTGAATTCAATACAGATGGCTACACCACTGTTCTTACAAAGGCAAAGGGTATGAATAAAGCGCTTGATATTGTTACTAAATATGTAAAGGAGTCTGCTATTGATATTGAAAATCAAGTAATTTTCATAGCGCATTCAGATAGAGACCTTTATGCTGAAAAGCTAAAGGAAAAATTGCTTGAGTTAAATCCTAAAAAGGTTTATATAACAGACGTCTTTGCCGCTTGTGGTGGAAACATTGGACCTGGCATGATTAGTGCTTACTTCATGGGCGCACCAATTTCAAGCGACCTTTCCGTTGAAAAAGAAATATTAAATAAAATCACTGGAAAATAATTTGGTATAGGGCTTATTTATGACTTATGTAATTAACGGCCAAACCTTTAAAGGCCTTATTGATTCGGGAATTAAAAATTTAATAAACAATCGCGAAGAAGTAAACGCACTTAACGTTTTCCCTGTTCCTGATGGAGATACTGGAACTAATATGGTTCTCACCCTTCAAAATGGTTTTGCTATTTTAGATGGAAATAGTCTTTCTGAAAATGCAAAAAAATTTGCTCAAGCTATCGTTTATGGTGCAAGAGGTAATTCGGGTGTTATTCTTTCTCAGTTCTTCAAGGGCTTTGCAGAAGGTCTTTCACTTTCCGAGGAGGCTGATGCGTTAGCTGTTGCAATAGCTCTTAAGCGCGGTGTAAAATGTGCATATGGCGCAGTTTCAAACCCAGCTGAGGGAACTATTCTTACAGTTTTAAGAGAGGCTTGTGATTATACAAGAAAAAGAATTGTAAAGGGCAAGGACCAAAGCATCGAGGCTGTTTTTAAATCACTTCTTAGAAAGTCTAAGATGTCTCTTAAAAAGACGCCTGAGCTTTTGCCAATTTTAAAATCCGCTGGTGTTGTTGACTCTGGTGGAGCTGGTATGGTATATATTTTCGAGGGCATGGTAAAATACCTCGCTGGCGAAAAAATAGAAGCCAGAGTTAAATATGAGGAAAATGTTGCTATTGACTATTCCCTCTATAATGAAAATAGTACATTTGAATTTGGATATTGCACAGAGCTTTTACTTCAGCTTTTAAAGAATAGAAAATTCTTTAATTATGAAAGCTTTGTTGAAAAGCTTTCAAAGCTTGGTGGCTCAATTGTCACCTCATATAATGATAAAAAGGTGAAAATACATATTCACACACAGGAGCCCGAGGAGGTTTTCCGTCTTTGCCATAAATATGGCGAGTTTTTAACTATCAAGGTTGAAAATATGAGTGTTCAACACAATGAATTAAAGGAAAACAAGCCTGCCCCTCAGGTTAAGGTTTATAGTGATGCCCCTAAGGGTTCCTTCTCCGTTCTTTGTGTCGCACATGATTCTTCCATGAAGGATTATTTTGTTGACATGGGCGCTGACATTGTCTTACTTGCAGACCATCTTTGTCCTCCATCCTCATCTGACTTTATGGATGCCTTTTCAAAGACTGACACAAAAACAATTTTTGTATTTGCTAATGGTAAAAACACATACCTTTCAGCAAGCCAAGCTTCAAAGCTATATAATAAAGCCAAGGTTGTTGTAATTAATACTAAATCAGACACAGAATGCTATTCTTGCTTACCTATGATTGATTTTAGCGAAAATGACCACGAGGCAGTTTGCGAGTTAATTAACGAGGTTATTTCTAATATAGAAACTGTTACTGTTTCTATCTCCAGCAGACAGTCAACCTTTGATGGAAATAAAATTGAGGCTGGTGA
This sequence comes from Eubacteriales bacterium, assembly GCA_045596585.1. Classification (GTDB taxonomy): domain Bacteria; phylum Bacillota; class Clostridia; order Oscillospirales; family CAG-272; genus RGIG2000. The sequence continues at coordinate 5,125 of JAZOCP010000082.1, read as the reverse complement.
GCTTTTTGCATTTACTGGCGAAAAGCTACTTTCAATTGGTAATTCTTATATTACTGTTACCTGCGAATCAATTGATGCAATTATGGAAAAGGGCGAGAAGGATGTTATTTCACTATTTGTTAGCCCAAGCGTACCAAAGGAGTCAATTGAAAAAATCAGCGATATAGTTGGGGAAAAATACCCACTAACTGAGCTTACAACAATTGAAACAAACGATAATTTTTACGATATTGTTATTTCATTTGAATAAGGAGAATTTAAATGTTTGATACACCATGGGGTATTGCCATATTTACAATATGTGTGACCTTGCTTTCTTCAGCTGTGCTACTTTTCTTATGGTATGCATTATCTGGTGATGTTTTAAGGCTTGCAATTTTAACTCGTACCAGAAAGACTAAATGGACAAGAGGCTGTACAAGAAGGCGTCAGGTTACTGAAGATATGTACGCGCATGGCGAGGCGTGGTTTGAAAAGAACAGACAATACAGAAAGAACCTACATATAATCAACGATGGACTTAACCTTTATGGCGAGTACTTCGATTTTGGTTACGACCGTGCAGTTATTTTCGTTTCAGGAAGAACTGAGGCGTCAAATTATGGCTACTTTTTTGTTCAACCATACCCAGAAATGGGCTACAACGTGTTTGTTTTTGACCAAAGGGCGCATGGCAGAAGTGATGGAAAAATCAACACTCTTGGCTTTGAGGAGCACAAGGACCTTTTAAAGTGGGCTGAGCTTTTACACAAGGTATATGGTGTAAAAAGCATTGTTTTACATGGTATTTGTATTGGCTCGTCAACCTGTCTTCAAGCACTTGTTTCCAAGGACTGCCCGTCTTATCTATCTGGTATGATTGCAGATGGTATGTACACAAACTTTTATCAAAGCTTTAACAACCATCTAATTGTTTTCAAGCAACCAGAGTTTCCTGTTATGACCTTTGCCAATTTTTCATTTTGGCGCGCAACAGGTCACTCAATGAAAGTTGGAAACATAGACTTTATAGACAAGCTAACTAAGCCTATTTTGTTCATTCACAGTAAGGAGGACAAATATTCCTTACCTAATATGGCAGAGGAGCTTATGGCTAAGGTGCCACACGACAACAAAAGAATTTGTTGGTTTGAGCACGGAAAGCACTCTCACCTTCGCCCATTAGATCCAGAAAAGTACGATAATGCTGTTAAGGGTTTTTTGGTTGAGTTTTTCGATAAAGCACATGTATAATAAAAGCAACGCAATCGCGTTGCTTTTTTGTTGCAATATAAAGAGATGTATGATATAATAAAGCCATCTAACAACTGCTCAAGGTGATAGTATGGAATTTAGAATTAAAATCAAGAATAATGAACATTTTTGGGGTGGCGCAGTAGCTGACGGCACAAGCATGCCTATTTCAAAAGATAGTGCCTATTCAAACGACTTTAGAAATGATGCGCATAATCAATTTATGCCACTTTTTCTCTCCTCTCTTGGCAGGTATATTTGGAGCGAGAGCGCGTTTAAGGTATGGGTTGAGGGTGATGAGCTTTGCTTTTTTGGCGAGTCAGACTTTGAGCTTTATGATGGTGGCTCTTGCCTACGCGATGCGTACCTACACGCAATGAAAAATCACTTCCCTTTTTATGAAACAAGAGTGCAAAATAAGACACTCCCCCGTGAATTTTTCAAATCTGCACAATTTAATAGCTGGATTGAGTTTACATATGACCCAACTCAAGAGGGAATCCTTGAGTATGCTCATGCAATCATAGATAACGGATTTGAGCCTGGCATTTTGATGATTGACGAGGGCTGGCATGGAAGATACGGTCAATGGAAATTTGACCCATTTAAATTTCCAGACCCAAAGGCTATGATTAAGGAATTACACTCGCTTGGCTTTACCGTTATGCTATGGGTAACACCTATGGTTACAGCTGATGGCGTAGAATTTTGCAAGAGCACAGGACGTTTATTTAATCTGGGCACCTACGACAAGCTCTTTTTAAGGAATAAGGAGGGCAAGGTTGCACTAATTGACTGGTGGAATGGCTACTCTGCTATTTTAGATTTAAGAAAAGAGTGCGACAAAGAATATCTAAAGGAGAAGCTTGATTTTCTTATCAATGAATACGGGGTTGACGGCTTTAAGTTTGATGGTGGCTCCTTCTGTATGTATTCACCTAAAAGTATGATAAATGGTGAGCCAAGGGATGACCACGACCAAGCAGAATTAAACCTTGCTTGGAATGAATTTGGCGCACAATATAAATTTCATGAGTATAAGGACACCTTTAAGGGTGGTGGCAAGGCGACAATTCAACGTCTTTGCGACAGAGAGCATACTTGGGTGAATGGTGGAATTAAATCGCTTGTTCCTTGCGCTATTTTACAAGGTCTTTTTGGTCACCCATTTATTTGCCCTGATATGGTTGGTGGTGGTAGCTGGACTGATGACTATTTGCCTGATTTTAAAATAGATGAGGAATTGTTTATTCGTATGGCACAATCAAGCGCGCTATTCCCTATGATGCAGTTTTCTCGTGCCCCTTGGCGTTGCCTATCTAAGGAAGCCTATGAGATTGTTTTTGATGCGTATAAGCTACACTTAGATATGACAGACGAGATTATTTCTCTCGTTGAGAATGCCGAAAAAACAGGTGAGCCTATTTTAAGAAGCCTTGAATATATAGACCCACACAAGGGCTTTGAAAAAATCAATGATGAGTTTATGCTTGGAAGTGATATTTTGGTGTGCCCAATTATAGAAAAAGGCTTGTTTAAAAAAGAGGTTATTTTTCCCGATGGCAAATGGAAAAATACAAGTGGCGAGGTCTTTTGTGGCAAAGCTTATATTGACGCGCCTCTTGAAAAGCTACTTTGGTTTAGAAGGGTTAAATGATGAAAAGATTTGCTTTAGCCTTAGCTTTAATTGCCATTTTACTACTCTCTGCATGTGGAAGAGATTACGATGGCAAGGTGAAGGGAGAAACAGACAAGGAAGTGCCAAATTTAGACACGGGTGGCACAGTTTTGTATATTGTAAACACATCCTCGCGCTCATACCATCTTCCCTCTTGCTATATGGTTAAGAGCATAAAGGAGGAAAACAAGCAAGAAACCTATGATATAGATTTCTTAATTGAGCGTGAATATTCTCCTTGCAAAATTTGCATAAATAAAAAAGCGTGAAATATCACGCTTTTTATTTTATTCTCTAATGCCGAAAAGTAATTCGCCATAGTCAGGCATTGGCCAGTACTCACGTGCGGTTAGCTTCTCTGCCTCGTCAGCTGTTTTACGAAGCTCATTCATAGTTGCAAGAACTATGTCCTCATACGCCTTAGCTTTTTCATAAGCACCCTTAATTTTAGACACGTCTTCGCGTTTTTTCTCAAGCTCAAGGGTTAATTTATATGCTTCTGTGCAGAGATTTGAAAGCTTTGTGCCAACCTCAAATTCGTAGCCTACATTAAAGCCAAGCTCGCTCTTAGCATTTACTGAAGCTGCCAAATCCTTGGTATATTTTGATATTGCAGGAACAATTAGTTTCTTTGCCATATCTATCATTGTAAGCGCCTCAATGTTTATAATCTTTGAGTAGCTTTCAAGCAATATTTCATATCTTGAGCGTAATTCCTTTTCGCTAAACACCTTATTCTTTGTATATAGCTCAATATTTTTATCATCAAGTAGGTGCGCAAGTGCATCAGGAGTTGACCTAAGATTTGAAAGTCCTCTCTTTTCTGCCTCCTTAATCCAAGCATCATCATAACCATTACCATTAAAGAATATGCGCTTATGGTCCTTGATGGTTTGTCTAATTAAGTTATGAAGAGTAGTATTGAAGTCCTTTGCATCAGCTAATACATCGTAAAATTCGTTTAACACCTCAGTAACAGCTGTATTGATAGCTGTGTTTGTGTCAGCAATAGATGCGCCAGAACCAAGCATACGGAACTCGAACTTATTACCTGTAAATGCAAATGGTGATGTACGATTTCTGTCTGAGGTGTCCTTAGGGAACTTAGGCAAAATGTGTACGCCTACTCTTAATTGCTCCTTTTCCTTTGAGCCAACCTTTTGGTCCTTTTCTATAGCATCAAGGATTTCAGTTAGCTCCTCACCAAGGAATATAGAAATTACAGCAGGTGGTGCCTCATTTGCACCTAAACGATGGTCATTTCCTGCACTGGCAACTGAGATGCGAAGTGCATCCTGATATACATCAACTGCCTTTATCACTGCGCACAAAAAAAGTAAAAATTGTGCGTTATCGCTTGGTGTTTCACCAGGCTCAAGTAGGTTTATGCCTGTGTTGGTGGAAAGTGACCAGTTATTGTGCTTACCACTACCATTTACACCATCAAATGGCTTTTCGTGGAGTAGGCAAACAAGACCATGCTTTCTTGCAACCTTTTGCATAAGCTCCATTGTAATTTGGTTATGGTCAGTTGCTAAGTTGGTTGTTGTAAATACAGGCGCGAGCTCGTGTTGAGCAGGTGCTGCCTCATTATGCTCTGTCTTTGCAAATACACCAAGTGACCAAAGCTCATAGTCAAGGTCCTTCATAAATGACTTAACCTGTGGCTTAATTGTGCCAAAATAGTGGTCATCAAGTTCCTGTCCCTTTGGTGGCATTGAGCCAAAAAGTGTCCTACCTGTGTAAACTAAGTCAGGGCGTTTATTGTATGTTTCCTTATCGACCAAGAAATATTCTTGCTCAGGACCAACGGTTGGCTTAACTGAGGTAACATTTTCGTGACCGAAAAGCTTTAAGATTTTTAGTGCGCTTTTTCCTAAAACCTCCATTGAACGAAGGAGTGGGGTCTTTTTATCAAGCGCCTCACCACCATATGAGCAAAATGCAGTTGGTATGCATAATGCACCATCCTTAATAAATGCATATGAGGTTGGGTCCCAAGCGGTATAGCCCCTTGCCTCAAAGGTAGCACGAAGTCCACCTGATGGGAAGGAGGAGGCATCACTCTCGCCCTTTACAAGCTCCTTACCTGAAAATTCCATAATTGCGCAGGAATTGTTTTCAGGAGAGATAAAGCTGTCGTGCTTTTCCGCTGTTATTCCTGTCATTGGTTGGAACCAATGGGTATAGTGGGTTGCACCCTTTTCTATTGCC
>JAZOCP010000081.1:0-1895 GCA_045596585.1 Eubacteriales bacterium | reverse complement strand
GTATTTTCATCTTCTGCAACAGTTTATGGTAAACCCAAAAGTGTTCCGATTAGCGAAGATTTTCCTCTTTCTACAACCAACCCTTATGGCGAAACAAAACTTATGATTGAAAGAATTTTAAGTGATATTTATGTTTCAGATAAGGAGTGGAGCATTTGCATATTAAGGTATTTCAACCCAATTGGTGCACACGAAAGTGGACTTATGGGTGAGGATCCAAAGGGTAAGCCAAACAATCTTTTACCATATGTTGCTCGTGTGGCTTTTGGAAAATATCCTTGCGTCAACGTATTTGGTAATGACTATGCTACACATGATGGTACAGGTGTACGCGATTATATACATGTTGTTGACCTTGCAAACGCTCATCTAAAAGCGCTTGACCGTACTGATATTGTAACTGGCGTTGAAAGATTTAATATAGGAACTGGTAAGGGATACTCAGTGCTTGATATTATTCATGCATTTGAAAAAGCGATCGGCAGAGAAATTCCATATCATATTTGCGAGAGAAGACCTGGAGATATAGATGAATGCTATGCTAATCCAGAGAAGGCATATCGTGTTCTTGGCTGGCAAGCTAAATATGATATTGAAAAAATGTGTTTAGATTCTGCAAATTGGCAAAAGAAAAACCCAGATGGATATGGTGAATAAATGATTACTAAAACATTATTTGGAAAAAAGCCTTGTGGTTGCGAGGTGTACAAATATACACTTGAAAATGAACAGGGTGCAAGCGTTGAAATTTTAACGCTCGGTGGAATAATTAGAGCGATTAATATCCCCGACAAAACTGGTAATTTTGCTGATGTTGTATGCGGTTATGATGACGTAAGTTCTTATCTAAATAATGGTGGCTATCAAGGCGCTTTAATCGGTAGATTTGGCAACAGAATAAAAGGTTCAAAGTTTATTTTAGATAATAAAGAATATAAACTATTCAATAATGAAAAAAATAATCATTTACATGGTGGAAAAGAAGGCTTTGACAAAAAAATCTGGGATGCAAGGACTTGGCAAATTGATGATAATATGTATCTTGAATTATCATATTTTAGCCCGAATATGGAAGAGGGCTATCCTGGTAATTTAAAGGTCACTGTTTTATATTCTTTTGACAATAATAATACCTTCAAAAATAATTATAAAGCTACAACTGATAAAAAAACTGTTTTAAATCTTACTAACCATGCATATTTCAATCTTGGTGGTTATAATTCAGGCAGAATTGAAAACCATTCACTTTGGATTAACAGCGATAAAATTACCGAGGTTGATAATGAGCTTATTCCAACTGGCAAATTAATTGATGTAGATAATACACCATTTGATTTCAGAGAAGAAAAGCTAATTGGCAAGGATATTGATGCTGATTATGAGCTTCTAAAGTTAGGGCAGGGCTACGACCATAATTTTGTATTAAACGCAGATGGCACAATAAAACATATTGCAACATTAAGCGATACAATATCTGGTAGAAAAATGATGGTTTATACTAATCAACCATGCGTACAGATATATGCTGCAAATTGCATAAATGAAGATGATACGCCATTTAAAAACGGTGTATTACAAAAAAAGAGATGTGCTGTATGTCTTGAAACACAACACGCTCCTGATTCTCCAAATCAACCAAATTTTCCTTCATGTATGCTTGATGTTGGAGAATTATACGACTACACAACAATCTTTAAATTTTATAACTAAGAAAAAGTCGCATTTTTTTGCGACTTTTTTCATATAAATTACCATAAAACACATATTAATGGAGAATTTATGGTTTTTTATAATAATTCGAACAAAAGAAGTGAAAATTTAGCAAAATTTATAATTGAAAATAAATCAACAGTGCGCGAAGCTGCAAAAAAATTTGGAATTAGCAAATCAACTGT
>JAZOCP010000080.1:0-4102 GCA_045596585.1 Eubacteriales bacterium | reverse complement strand
AAGCTCCTCAGCACTCATTTCCTTTTTGAATGAATATTGATTTATATTTTTTTCCTCTACTGCTTTTGTTTCAGATTTAGGAAGAGATAAATCAACCTCACCATTTTCAGATGAATAAATAACAACTGAAGGCTCAAAGCCTAAAATTTCATTAAGCTTGTCTGCCATGGTAATAGCAAAGCGCTGTTGAATAGTTTTCTTTTTAATATCAGAGGGGGAAACAAAAATTGCCTCATTTTCATCAAGTGATGCAAGCTTTAAATCTCCAAACCAAAGATTAATAGCAGTTGGAGAAATTTCTTTAAGAAGCATTTCAATAAGCATTGAACGAATTGACTCAAGGTCTAAAAAATTAGAATTCATAAATCTCCCTTCTTGAAATAAAAATTATTTATAATAATTATTTGTCTCACGTGCGCTTATGCGTACGCGCGAGAAATAAAAGCGCAAATTGTGCATTCTTGCACACGCGCATAAACATACTTATAGTTATATTTATAATTATAGTTATATATAGTATAACATAGGTGTGGAAAACTGTCAAGAAAAAATGAAAAATTTCTACTTATTTATATATGCAAATTCAACAAAAGTGTGGAAAACTACTTAAAAATAAGCAAAAAATAGTAAAATTTTGATTAATAAAACTCTTAAAAATTTACAATTATTTAATAAAAAAGCTCCTACTTTTTAAGGTAAGAGCTTAATTTTTATGTAATTTTATTTTCCAAGCATTATTTTTATAATTTCTTTATCAGTTTCACTCATACCAACAGAGGCAAGACGGCCAACATTTGTAATAGTATTTTCAACACCCTTAGTAACAATTCCCTCACCTGAATAGAATTGACGCTTACTTTTTGCCATATCATAGCCCATAATACCAGCCTCAACAGCCATTGCAATTTTTGCAGCACAGGATGATTTTGCACCATCACAAATAGTACCAGACAAAATAGCAACCGTATTAACAAGGGTATGGGCAATTTCATAGTATTTTCCACCATTTAAGTAGCAAATACCACATCCAGCGCCAGCACCAGCGGAAATAGCGCCACAATAAGCTGAAAGACAACCTATACCTGTTTTTTGGTGAATTGTAATTAAGTTAGAAACAATAAGAGCACGTAAAAGTAATTCATGTGATGAGCCAAGCTTTTCAGCATAAACACAAAGAGGAACAGAGGCAGTAATTCCTTGGTTACCACTACCTGAAATAATTAAAACAGGAAGCTCACAGCCATTCATACGTGCATCAGACCCCGCAGCGGACATTGCACGTGCAATTATACGTGTGTCACCATTAGAATTTAGATACAGGGTCCTACCAATTGATGCTCCCCAGTCGCGAGAAACACCCTCTTTTGCTATTGCCATATTGTATGAAATTTGAGTTTCTAAAAGAGGAGAAAGCTCACTTAAATCAACAGTATCAGCAAACTCAACAATATCTTCAACATTTAAAAGTGAACGGTCAGTTGATGGCTTTTCTACTACATCATCAGGGGAATAATATCTGCTTGTTATATCTTTACCATTTAAGCGCACCTTTTCAATATTAGTGTGCCTTTTTGAAAGATGAACAAAGGCAATATTTTTACCAAGCTCACCCGCTATTATAATTTCAAATGGGCGAGAGTCCTCAAGCTCATAAATCTCCATTTTACAGGTTTCTTTATAGTTTTTAATTTTTTCCACCTTTTCAGGAGTTAAAATAGTTAAAACCTCAAGCTTTTTGGATGGGTCAGCACAAATAATTCCTGCACAAACAGCAGATGCAATACCATGCATACCACCTGTTGAGGGTACTATTACACTTTTTACATTTTTAATTATGTTACCGCTAAGACCTACCCTAACCTTTGTTGGGTAAGCACCGAGTACGTGAGAAACAATAGAGGAAGCAAAGGAAATTGCAATAGGCTCAGTGCAGCCCATAGCAGGAACAAGCTCCTCCTTTAAAATATCGGTATAAACGCGGATTTTTTCGTTTGTTAATGACATAAAAATTCCTTTATTTTTCTAAAATTAAAGACACAGGGTGGGTTATTTTATATTTTTTTACCATCTATAAGGACATTAATTGCGCCGTCCTTATAAATAAGGTCACCTGCTTTAAATGGCGCTTCTTTTAATTCTTGTACATTAGGTTGAATATCAATTTTTCCGTAGTAATATGGGTGGGTGTCCTCTTTTTTATATTCAAAGTGACAATTATCTATTGTAACACCATCAAGGTTATTTCCATCACCAATTATAATAGATGGGTTTTCCTCAATAAATGAGCAATTTTTAAGTGAGATATTTTTGATTTTGCCGTTTGTGTTTTTAGCACAAATAACAAAGCCTTCACCCTTTCCCCACCACCAGCCGGCGTGAATATTTGTTTTAGCTTTTACATTTTCAATATGAATATTTTCAACTAAGCCATCATCACCTGTAAATATTGAAATTGCGCGATTTGAGGGCAAAATTTCAACATTTTTAATAGTGGCATTTCTAACCTTACTATAAAGGTGTCCAAAGCGAATAGCAGCGGAGCGTGAAGACATTAAGCAGTTAGAAATTTCCATATTTTCACAAACACCCTCTGTATTTGTAATACAGGTAGCTGCAAAGCAGTCATCACCACAAAGGAAGGTACAGTCACGAACTACAATATTACGTGAGGCGGAAAAATGAACGCCATCATTATTTGCAATTCTATTATGGTTATCTACATAGCAACGCTCAAAAACTATATTTTCACAGTTTGAAAAAGTAAAGGTCCAACAAGGTGAATTAAATATTTTAAGGTCGTGAATATGTATGTTTTTGCAGTTATTAAAGAAGATAGGCTGTGTTGGTCTTTCTATTTTTACATCAGGACCAATTACAGTTTGCTCCTCATATTTTAAGGTTTGGTTTTCATCCTGCATAAATTCAGGTGAGCCACATGTAAAGTTAGCCCAAGCATCACCACTTAGAATAATTTTACCGCCACCAAACATCTCAATATTGTCTGAGTCAAGGGCATAAAGGAGCGAAATTGTTTTTTCCATTTCATTATGGTAAAACTCATTTACATAGTAGTGCTTTAGGTTACGAGAGCCAAGTAACTCTGTTCCCTTCTCTATGTAAACCTTAATATCTCCCTTTAATCTAAGAGTACCAGAGAGGAAAATGCCCTTGCCATCAAAAACAAGAGTATCACCAGCCTCACAAGCGTTTATAGCATTTTGAATAGCAACTGTATCAAGCGTTGCACCATCACCAATTGCACCAAAATCTCTTACATTTACGTTTTTCATATTATTCTCCGTTATTAAAAACTGTTCTAACTAATATTATATCATTAAATAATATAAAAATCAATAAAAAAACCAAAGGTTTAATCCTTTGGTTCAATAATATTTCCGTCCTTGTCAAACCTTTTTCTTAAGGTAAGCTCGGTTGTTATAATTGGAGCAAGCATCAAAACTGTTGAAATAGAAATTAGAATAATACTTACAGTTCCAATAGTGCCCATATTATCTTGACCATAAATAGGCATTAAAAATAGCATAGGTACAAGCATAACAGGGGTAGAAAAAATGCCTAAGAAAAGCCATATTTTGCCAAGAAAATTATGAGCAAAATTCCAAGTATTGATGTTTTTCATTGACATATTTGAGCGAAATCCATACACGTAGTTTATCTTTTTAGGTGGTCTTTTTAAAAAGATAGCACCAAAAATTATCATAGTAGCTGGAATTAAAAGGTCCATTATCATCATAAAAATCCAAAATCCCATAAAATACCTCTATATTACTTTTTTCTGTCAAGTCTTTCAGGGGTCGAGATAATTCCTGCTAAATAATCAAGTGAAACGTTATAAAATTTAGCAAGTAAAATTGCCCTTGAAAATGGCAATTCTCTTTTACCGTTTTCATATTGTGCATAATATGACTGAGTAGTCCCTAAAATTTTTGCAACATCCTCTTGGTTTAAATCCTTGTCCTCACGCAAATCCCTTAATCTTTGTGAATATTCCATATCAATATTTTCCTTTTAAAGCATTTATTATAAAATTATATCAAAAGTGTCGTAAGATTTCAACTTTATATTAAAATATTTTTTATTT
>JAZOCP010000079.1:0-1632 GCA_045596585.1 Eubacteriales bacterium | reverse complement strand
GTAACAAGATAAATGATTCCACTTTTTGATTTGCACTGTGATACTCTCCTAAAGTTATACTATTTTAATGTAGATTTCAAGGAAAACCAGCTTCATATTTCCTTAAATAAAGCATCTATATTCTCTCCTTATATTCAAGTACTTGCTATTTGGAGCGATAATCAGCTTTCAAATGATGAGGCATTTCATACTTATAAAAAGGTAGTTAAATATGCAAAAGAAAAGGATATTTTAAATGATTCTTTTATTTTGGCAGTTGAAGATGCAAGAATATTAAACGGTGATATAACTCGCTTAGATACACTTTTTAATGATAAAGTTCGTGTTATAACACTAAATTGGGCTGGAAACAGCATAATTGGTGGTGCTTGGGACACAAGCTTTGGCCTTTCCTCATTTGGTAAAGAGGTTGTAGCAAAATCAATTGATTTAGGAATAATTCCTGATATTTCACACTCTTCTATTCCAGCAAGCAATGAAATAATCGATATTTGCCAATCAAAAAATTATGTACCTATTGCCTCCCTTTCTAATTCATATGCTATTTGTCCACATAAGCGTAATTTAAGTGATGAATTGTTTAAAGAAATTGTAGGTATGAAAGGTTTAGTTGGTATTTCACTTGCAAGCGAGCATCTATGCTCTACCCATGCAACTATTTATGATATTTTAAAGCATATTTATCATTATTTATCACTCGGTGGAGAAAATGTTATTTCATTAGGCTGTGATTTTGATGGTGTTAACACATTGCCACAAGGTATTGCCTCTATTAAAGACTTAGATAAGCTATTTTTCCTTACAAAAAGTGAGTTTGGACAAGAAATAGCATATAAATTTTTTTATAAAAATGCTTTTGAATTTTTTTATAAGCATAGCTAAAAACTACGAAAGGAGATTTTTGTATGTCAATTTATGTAATGGCTGATTTGCATCTTTCTAATTCAACAAACAAGCCAATGGGCGTTTTTGGTTCACGTTGGACTGACCATATGGACAAAATTAAGAAGAATTGGTCTGCAATTATTAATGATGATGACACAGTAATTGTGCCAGGCGATATATCATGGGCTATTGACTATAACGAAGCATACAAGGATTTTGAATATATAAATTCTCTTCCTGGAAAAAAGTTCCTTGGCAAGGGTAACCACGACTATTGGTGGGGGACAATGACCAAAAACAGAGCCTTTGTTAAGGAAAATGGGTTTAAAACTATCGATTTTTTGTATAACAACGCATACAAGGTGGAGGACTACATCATTTGTGGCACTCGTGGGTGGTATGTTGACGAAAAGCTACAAAACGAATCCAGTGACCCTGAATATCAAAAAATTATAAATCGCGAGGCACAAAGGCTACGAATGAGCCTTGAGGAGGCGGTTAAGCTACGCGAAGGAAATGAGCCAATTCTTGTGTTCTTCCACTTCCCTCCTGTGTTTAAATCCTTTGTTTGTGACGAGCTAATTGACATCTTATCTGAATATCAAATTTCCAACTGTTATTTCGGTCATATACACGGAACATATAACATACCTAAAAGCTTTATTTATAAAAATATCAATTTCACACTTATTTCATCGGACTTTTTAAACTTTGTCCCAATGATAATCTTTCCAAGTGAATATTGAT
>JAZOCP010000078.1:0-4719 GCA_045596585.1 Eubacteriales bacterium | reverse complement strand
CACCATTTATGCGATAGCCAATTGAAATGCCACCATTCCCACTTTCTGGAGTAGAGTAGCCAAGGCATGTAAATAATGCTGGTGCTTCGGTTGTAGTCTTATGTGTACAGCCCTCATTTGTGCAGTAAACAATTTTCGAGCCCTCGCTGTCAAAGCTTGCATATAAAATTGATGTTGCTATGTTATGTGATGGGTTTTCCTTCGCTTTTGAAAGACCACAGTTAGTACATACAATAACGCATGGATTGTCATCACTTGCATGCTCGCCTGTTAATGCAAGAGACTTACAATAATTTTCTACAATAGTATGACTGGTTATTGTACCACCAGGAGTATATGTATAGGGGCTTTGTGGGTCTTTATAATCAATCACGGTTGCGCCTGTAACACCTGTAAAGGTATTGGCAGCTATAAAGCTTTCAGCTGTTACATTATCACCAATTATAACATATTCTATCTTTGCACTTGAATCGCGGAATGGATAAGACGCGCCCATTACAACGTTACTTTGAATATACACAGTAAAGGTCTTTACTGTTTGACCACTTCTTGCTGAGTGAAATGCCTCATCTGCTACTGATTCCATAGTTGCAGGAAATACGATAGATTGTAGCTTATAGCAATGAGCAAGTGCCTTACTTTCAATAGTTTTTAAATTTGGAGGCAAAATTACAGAGGATAAATTATCGCAGTTTGCAGCAAAGTTAGCTTTTAAATAAGTTAAGTTTGTGCAACCACTAAGGTCAAGAGTTGTAATTGAGTCGTTATTTGTGAATGGTCCACCATATCCACCACCAGCAACAGTCAAATTTGAACACTTAGAAAAATCATAGCTTGAAAAGCCTGTTTTTTCAAATGAATATTCTTGAATTTTTTCAAGGGTTGATGGGAAAACAACATTGCCTGTAAGCAATTTGCAGCTTTGGAATGCGTGTCCGCCAATCTCTGTCATTCCCTCAACAAGCACAAGCTCGTTAGTTGCTACCATGTTCTCACAGTATGCAAAGGAGCTTCCTGCCAACTTTTTAAATTTTGGGAATGTTATTTCTGTAAGGCTCTTACAGCTTGAAAAATTACCTTTTCTGATTTCTACAATGCAGTTAGGGTTAAAGGTGATTTTTTTCACTGAGCATCCTGAGAAAATAGCATCTCCACTAATAAAGAAGGTGTCAGTTGCTGCAAATGTAAGTGAGTTAAGGTTAGCTGCTTTATTAAAAAGATTATTAGCCTCTATTCCTTCAATCTCATCTGGGAAAGTAACATCGGTTACCAAATCCTTGCTGTAACCATCGTTAAATCCTGTTATCTGATTACTACTGTTGATTTTAAATACAGTTGCAAGGTCGGCTGTTGTGCCATCTGTAAAGGTTACCTCGTTTGCAGCACTAACGGTTACTGCGAAAAGGCAAACTATAAGAGCTGTAAATAAAATAGTTAATAATTTCTTTTTCATATTAGCTTCTCCCCAATACAATTTTATCTATATTTAATTTTATTATACAATAGTATAATTTAATTTGCAAGTGAATATTAAAAAAAGACAGGCAAGTGCCTGTCTTTTTATTTATGATTGAGTAACAAAGTCGTTATATTTGATAAATGAATATTTTTCGCCATCATTAGGCTTGCTTTCTTGCAAGTAAGAATAGGTTTTGCTCTGCCCATTTGCTACCTCAACGTAAGCACCGATTGCAAAGAGTGTATCCTTGTTATCTTCATTAAAGCCGAACATTTTAATGAACATATATGAATATTCACTGCCATCAAAGCCTGCTGTTATTACGCCATCAATAGCCTCGCCTATTACGTCATTTGTACCAAGACCCTGCTTAGTTCCAGCGAACAAGCCGTATGAAACCTCAACGCCTGTTATTATTTCATACTCTGAAATAGCGTCCTTATTTACGTTATAGCCTACTGAAATTCCACCATTGGCAAACTCAGCAGTTGAGTAGCCAAGGTATGTAAAGAGTGGTGCAACGGAAATTTCCATTGCTTTTTCCAAGCCACAGGTGTTGCATTTTAGCACCTTTGTTCCGTTTTCTGTGTACTCACCATAAGAAATAGATGCAATCTCTATATCGTGGTTTGGATTATTGCATGCAAATGGAGTATTGCAGTCCTTGCACATTGTTGTACCATCTATTGTCACTTTTTCTGCCACATATGCAGAATAAAGTGTAATTACATTAGCTGCCATAACCTCATCGAGTGTATATTCTTTTCCAGCATGACAATACTCTGTGCCTGATGTTGACCATAGGCTAAAGGTACTTGGAATTGCAATCGTTTTATTTGAGCCAGAGTGTGCATAAACACCATCAATATATGCATTAATTACAGTGTATGTATCAAAGTTGTTTCCTGCAATTGGTTTCTTTTGAGCATTAATAAACGCAGCTGCCGTATCACCAGGATTTTTTGCTGATCTCCAGCAGAAGCCATAGTTATTTTCACTATTCAATGTAGTATCGCTTACCTTCCATACTGTTTTGCCTGTTTCTTGGTCAAGTGTAAGCTGTGGTTCACCTGTAAATATATATACATCGCCAGTTGTTATGCCTGTATTGTAATAGAAGGGGGTTTGACCATTATCCTTAACATATACACCAAATACTGCACTAATTTCATTATTACCCGTGCCTGATACATAACGGTCACCAACCTCGCCACCTAAAACGATTGTTCCATTACTACCATAGTATTTTTGGTTTGTTGTAATAAAGCCCGCTACATTGAAGCTGTAATTGGTACTATGGATTGCTTTGAAAATATTTTTGGAAATTTTTCCATCATACATTACAAACTGTCTATCAGCATATATAAAGCCTACGCCGTTTTGCTCAAATCTTGTGCTTGTAAGCAGATTTCCAAAGATTTCGCCACCATACATATTAAAATAACATGACTTAAAGAGTGGTGCGCTAATTACATTGTTACCGTAAATTTGACAGCCATCATACATATTAACTGTTTTTGCATAAAGAATACATGCGTTTACATTATCATCCTTTGTTGTAGGATTGAAATTAGCAATTGCAGAGCCACTTAGTAAATTCAAACAAATGTCAGGGAATACACCTATATCATATTGTACTTTTTCAACCATTGTCACATAGCTAACCCTGTCGTGGGTTGCATTTGTACCATCAATTGTAAGTGTTCCACCATTTATTCCACCAAGGTTGATAACTATATTTTCATAAACCTCGGCAATATTCATCCAGCCATCGGTTGTTGAATAGTTTGTTGGCATAATTCTAAAGTCTCCACCATCTGCAATAAAGGAAACCTCTACATTTGATGTATTCACAACAAGCCTTTCGCTTTCCCAGTCTGCCTTAAGCACATAGGTTATGCTCTTGTTTGCGTAAATGTCGCAGGTTAGCTTAGACCCAATTATAATTGTGTCTCCGCTTGTAGCATTTGCGTATACTGTTTCATATTCGTCGTTGCTTGATACCGTATATGTTTCTGCGCTTACGCAAATAGCAAATAGAAACATACACACTACTGCCGTGATAAGGGTAAAAAGATACTTTTTCATAATTATCTCCTTCTATTAAAAATTTTAAAGCACCCTTGCTTATCAAATTATACTGTTCAATTTGATTATATCATTGCAAAAAGCGAAATTCAATAGGATATTTTTGACTAAATATGGACAAAAGTGTTTTTTTGTGCTAAAATATTATAAGAAGAGGTGATAATATGTATTTTTATTCTGGAAAATTAAGCTACGG
Organism: Eubacteriales bacterium; assembly: GCA_045596585.1. Lineage (GTDB taxonomy): Bacteria > Bacillota > Clostridia > Oscillospirales > CAG-272 > RGIG2000. The sequence goes on along the minus strand of JAZOCP010000078.1, from coordinate 976 downwards.
AAAGCATACTGAAACCGATAGATTCATCTTTATAAATGATTTTGGATATTGTGAAGACTATTCAAAAATGCACACGTATCGCGAAAATGGAAGACCCGACTATCAGCTTATTTACGTTAAATATGGTGAGCTTATCATACACGACCAAGAAAAAAGGCTTAAGCTCACAAGTGGAGATGTTTGCTTATTTAGACCGAATGAGCCACAGATATACAATATCGACGGAGAAAATACAACGCATTATTGGATACTTTTCTCTGGTAGTGAGGTGGAAAATCTTTTAAGCTTTTTCAAGGAGCGCTCATACCACGTAGGAGCATTTCCAGAGTTTGAGCATTTTTGTCACAACCTATGGAGTGGCTTTCAGGCTGAGCAAGAATGTAATGAGCTTCTTTTGGATGGAGCCTTATTAACCATTATCGCGCGTATAATGAAGCTTGTCAACCAAGAGGGAAAGACGAATAATGAATTATCAAAGCTTAATAAAGCTATTCAAATTATGAAGTCTGAATGTCATATAAGGCGCTCTAACGAAGAGCTTGCCTTGCTTTGCGGGTTAAGTAAATTTTATTTCATAAAGCTATTCAAGAAAAATATAGGATTTACACCTCATGATTACTACACTAAGCTCATAATAGATAAAAGCTCAAACTTATTAATTAATACAAATTATAATATTTCTGAAATTGCTAAATTATGTGGCATTGAAGACGCCTTATACTTCAGCAGAATGTTTAAAAAGCACATGGGCATCTCACCACTTGCATATCGAAAAAACAAATTTTAATATGCGCTTTCTATTTTCGCTTCAATGAATTTTCGAAGAAAAAAGACAGGCAAGTGCCTGTCTTTTTATTTATGCTTGAGTTACAAAATCGTTATACTTAATAAATGCGTATTTTTCGCCCTCGGCAGGCTCACTTGCTTGTAGGTATGAATATGTTGTAACATCTTCCTTTGTAGTGCCTACATAAGC
>JAZOCP010000077.1:0-4613 GCA_045596585.1 Eubacteriales bacterium | reverse complement strand
TGTAATTACACGAATAGAAATATCGTTTTCTGCGTTTTGACCATAGGTTTTACCTGAAATTTCGCACACAGTGTCAAGGATTTTTCTAACAGAGTCAACCTCGAACATGTTGTCAACGCCCTGCATTACACAAGCAAGACGCTCAAGACCCATACCGGTATCTATGTTCTTTTGAACAAGCTCTGTATAGTTGCCTTGTCCATCATTGTTGAACTGTGAAAATACGTTGTTCCAAATTTCCATGTATCTATCACAGTCACAGCCTGGCTTACAGTCTGGTGAGCCACAGCCGTACTTAATTCCACGGTCAAAATAAATCTCTGAGCAAGGGCCACAAGGACCAGAGCCATGCTCCCAGAAGTTATCAGCCTTACCAAGACGAACAACATGCTCTGGGTTTACACCAATTTTGTTAACCCAAATGTCGTACGCCTCTTCGTCATTTTCGTAGATAGATGGCCAGAGTAAGTCGCCATCGATTTCAAGAGTTTTTGTTAAAAACTCCCAAGCAAATTCAATTGCCTCAACCTTAAAGTAGTCACCAAAGCTGAAGTTACCAAGCATTTCAAAGAATGTACCATGACGTGCTGTGTGACCAACCCTTTCAAGGTCAGGTGTTCTTATACATTTTTGGCATGTTGTAACTCTTTTTGATGGTGGAGTTACCTCTCCTGTAAAGAATTTCTTCATAGGAGCCATACCAGAGTTTATAAGTAAGAGGGATTTATCGTTGTTTGGCACAAGTGAAAAGCTACCAAGGCGAAGGTGTCCCTTGCTTTCAAAGTATGAAAGATATTTTTCTCTTAAATCGTTGAGTGAAGTCCATTTCATTTTAAAAATCCTCACAATTTTGCATATAAATTTAAAACACATACATTTTAGCATTATTATATTATTTTGTCAAGAACTAATTAAAACTTGACAAAGATATGAGATAGAGGTATAATTTTGGTGTGCCCTTATGGGCTAAATTATTAAGCTGGAGAATTAAAATGACCGATTTACTAACGCTTCAAAAAAGCTTTATTCTTTCACACCTCAAAGAGGGTGATATTTGTGCTGACTTTACTATGGGCAACGGGCACGATACTGCGTTTTTGTCAAAAACGGTTGGAGAAAATGGTCATGTTTACGCCTTTGATATTCAAGAGGGTGCATTAAAAAGCACAAAGGCAACGCTTAAGGCCAAGGGCTGTCCCGAAAACTACACCTTAATACACGATTCGCACCACAATGCAAAAAATTATATTGATACAAAAATTAAGGCTGGCATGTTCAACCTTGGCTATCTCCCCGGCTCAGGAAATAAGGCTCTTACCACTAAGCGCGAAACTACGTTGCCCGCAGTTAAAGAGGCAATTAACATGCTTGATAGTGATGGAATACTTTTAATTGCAGTTTACCCAGGACATGAGGAAGGAAATTTAGAGGGAATTATGCTTGACGAGTATCTACGTACAATAGATAGACGCGAGATGAGCATCTCAAGATTTCAAATAATAAACTCCCCTACCTCACCCTTCTTTTTTATCATTGAAAAGAAGTGAATTTTAGACACTCCCCCACGTTTTTATAGATTTACACACCCATTTGGAGAAAGGATTATTATGATAAACAAGACAATAGCCGCAATTTCAACTGCCCATGGGAAGGGTGGTGTTGCAATTATCAGAATTAGCGGTGATGACGCACTTTTAGTTGCTAAAAAAATGTTTAAAGCTAAGTCAAGTGATATCGAACCACGCAAATCATACTACGGTGAAATTTTGCGTGGTAACGAAATAATTGACGATGGCATTTTAACTTATTATAAGGCGCCTAACTCCTTTACTGGTGAGGACGTTTGTGAAATATGCTGTCACGGTGGCATTTATGTAACAGGGGCGGTGCTTGAAAGTGCCCTTTCCTCTGGCGCTTGTCTTGCTGGTGCTGGCGAGTTTACTAAGCGTGCCTATATTAATGGCAAATTAACCCTTTCTCGTGCTGAGGCTATCGGACAGGTAATTGATGCAAAAACCGACTCTCAAATGCGCCTCTCCTCCTCACAGGCAAGAGGAAATTTGTCAAGAAAAATTGATGAAATTCGTACAGAAATAATCAACTGCATTTCCCACGCATACGCTACTATCGACTATCCTGACGAGGATATTTCTCCTGCCCAAATTGATGAAATTAAAGCTTGTCTTGATTATGTAATCAAGGAGCTTTCCTCCCTTAAGGGCTCATATCGTGCGGGCAAGGCAGTGGCAGAGGGTGTTAAAACTGCGATTATTGGAAAGCCGAACGCAGGAAAAAGCTCGGTTTATAATATGATACTCGGCGAGGATGCAGCTATCGTTACTGATATTGCAGGTACAACTCGTGATGTAATTGAGTCAACAGCCTCGGTTGGTGGGGTTACCTTAAATCTTGCCGACACAGCTGGCATACATGAAACATTTGATGCTGTTGAAAAAATTGGTGTTGAGCGTGCAAAGAGTAAAATTGAAAGCTCCGAGCTACTTTTATGTGTCTTTGATAGCTCTACTGAAAGCACAGAGGAGGACGAATTTATTCTTGAATGTGCAAGCGGAAAAACAGCTATTGCACTTATAAACAAAAGTGATAAGGAAAACAAGCTTTCCTCTGAATTCCTTGATAAAATTGACACTGTGTGTCAAAGAGTAATATATATCAGCGCAAAAACCGAGGGGGGCAAGGAAAATCTTGCCAAAGCACTTGAAGAAATGTATAGCTTGGGCGAAATTGACCTTTCAAATGATGCAGTTTTATCAAACGCACGTCAAAATTCCTCTTGCTCACTCGCTCTTGAAAAAGCAAACGATGCAAGGGTGGCGCTTGACCTTGGAGAAACGCCTGATATTATTTGCTTCTCTCTTGAAAGTGCTCTTTCTGAGCTTGACTTAATTGACAAGCGCGAGGTTAGCGAGGAGATTGTAAACGCTATTTTCTCTCGCTTCTGTGTAGGTAAATAATTAATTTACTTGTCTTTACAATTTTAATTAAAAAGGTTTAATATGGAAAATAAAAGATTTACAAAAAACGATAATGGCTTTATTTGTGAAAACTGTGGGCACGAGGTTTTGCCTCTTGGCTACACCTCAAGAAACCATTGTCCAAAATGCCTCTGCTCTAAGCATGTTGATATAATGCCAGGCGACCGTCAAAACACTTGTGGTGGTGTTATGGACCCAATCAAGGTTGAAACCGACCCTAAAAAGGGCTACATTATAATTCATAAATGCAGAAAATGTGGCGAGATAAAGCGCAACAAGGCGGCAAACGAGGCAAAGGTACAGCCTGATGATATTAAAAAAATCATTAAGCTAACCGCTGGTGGATTTTAATGAGCGAGTGTTATCTTTGTCCAAGAAAATGTGGCATTGACCGTTCACTCAAGGTGGGCGCTTGTGGTGTTAGCGACGAAATTAAAATTGCCAAGGTTATGCTACATATGTGGGAGGAGCCATCTATTAGTGGAACAACTGGCAGTGGCGCTATCTTTTTTAGTGGCTGTCCCTTAAAATGTGTTTATTGTCAAAACAAAGAAATAAGTCATGGCGATTTTGGAAAGACCGTTAGCGCTCAGGGCTTAGCCGAAATTATGTTAAATCTACAAAAAAAGGGAGCGCACAACATAAATTTGGTTACCCCAACCCACTATTCCGACCAAATAATAAATTCACTTAGGCTTATAAAGAATGAACTAAAAATCCCTGTAGTGTATAATACCTCGGGATATGAAAGCAAGGAGCAAATTGAAAAAATAGCCGACTACGTGTCTGTTTTTCTAACCGATATTAAATATTTTTCCCCCGAGCTTTCCAAAAAATATTCCATGTGTCCCGACTACTATTCGGTTGCAAAGGAAGCCCTTGATGCTATGCTAAAGGCAAAGCCGAGCTGTATCTTTGATAAAAAAGGTATTATGACAAGTGGTGTTATTTTAAGACACCTTGTCTTACCCTCCCATCGTCACGACTCAATTGCGATTTTAGAGGACATAGCAAGCTCCTTTGATGTTTCTAAGCTTATGCTTTCCTTAATGAGCCAATATACCCCCGAGTTTTGTTCAAGCTCTTACCCAGAGCTTTGTCGCAAAATAACCTCCTTTGAGTATAATAGCGTGCTCAGTCGCGCATGCGAGCTTGGCTTTATTGGCTACATGCAAGAAAAGACATCTGCAACAAGTGACTACACTCCTAAATTCAATAATTAAAAGCACCAGCTAATTTGTCTGGTGCTTTTATTTTCGTTGATTTAAACAAGATAAGCATATATAAATTTGTGCAATATTATAAATTTATTATAATATGTTGACAATTTTTTGTAATTGTTGTATAATTAGTATGTGTACTTGGCACTTGGTGCTAAGATTTAGTATTTTATGACGAACAAGGGAGAGTATTATGAAAAAGCTTCGTTCTAAAATTATTCTGACTGTGGTGTTAGCGCTTGTGCTACTCACCTCTGTTTTTGTTATAAATATGGTGGCAGCACCTACTTATACAAGAGTTACCTTTATGCATAGTGGCACCTCATATAGTGAGGTTGTTGCAGATGGTGGCTCACTAACACTTCCAACCCCTGAGGCTAAGGCTGGTGGTACTATT
>JAZOCP010000076.1:0-4449 GCA_045596585.1 Eubacteriales bacterium | reverse complement strand
TCACAAAAACCGGGTAAAATAGCAATATTATCATTAGCAAAAGGTGTGCTACCAAAATCAGTATCACTTACAAATTTTTCATCAAAATGGATTTTTGTGAAGTTTTTCATTTGTAAGCCTCCCTTTCCTTTGAAATTTCCGTAAAAAAACCTATCTTTGTGCAAGACTGGTAATGTTATATTATGTCGTTTTACGACATAAAATCTTGTCGAGTAATCTCGCAGATTTATTTTTTAATATTATAACAAAGTATAAATAGTTTGTCAATATATTTGCTCATATTTTTATAAAAAACTTATATAGATTTTTAGCCAATATAAAAACGAGTGCTTTTGTTACAATTATTAGGTGACAATTAAATTTTGTGCAAGTTTACGATTAAAGAGCGCATTTTTTGTCAATAATGACGAAAAGGTCGTTTTTTGGGTGTCTTTTTTTACTTGTTTTTTGGCAAAAAATACAAATTTTATTTCTTAATGCATTGACAAGAGCAATGCTTTTGTGATATTATTATCAAAGAGGCACTTCACAAACTAAGGAGGATGGTTATATGGAAATTGCTATTATTCCAAACGACACTAAAAAAGAGCTGATTACTCAGTTTTGTATTGCATATTGTGGTATTTTGAGCAAGCACTCAATTTGCGCAACCAGCACAACTGGTGCTTATATTTCCGAGGCAACTGGCTTAAAAATTGAAAAGCTTTTGTCTGGTGAGCTTGGTGGTGAGCAACAAATTGCTTCTCGAATTTCATATGACGAGATTGATATTCTCTTCTATTTCCGTTCCACCACTCCAAATAATGACTCTCTTTATAATGGTCACTTTTTAGTTGAACAAAACCTTCTTCGTCTTTGTGACGTCCATAACACTCTTCTTGCAACAAATATTGCAACCGCGGAGACAATTGTTACCGCACTTGAGCGTGGCGACCTTGATTATCGTGAAATTATTAATCCTCGCTCAGAATATAACATCAAGAAAAAGCTTGATGCAAAAAGTCCTGTTCCTGATGATTTTATGATTTAAGGACAGCCCTACATTTGGAGGAAATTTTATGTTAAAGCGTTTTTCGGGCGGTTGGTGGTTGGTTCTTTCCTTCTTAACCCTCGGTATCTACGGTTTTTATGTTCGTTGCTCAATGGTTTCACAGCATAACAAAATGGCAGTTGTGTCTGAGGAGAAAAAAATAATGGGTTATTTTCCCGCTATGCTCCTTGGCTTTGTTACCTTTGGTATTTTTTCATTAATTTGGACCTTTAAGTTCTACGGACAGCTATCTAAGCTAAACAAGAAAAGAAATGCCGATATTCTACCTAAGCGTACATTCTTTATGCTAATTGCTGGTTCAATTCCTTATTTTGGAATGTTCTGGCTTTGTGACGCACATAATAATTTAGTTGATGTTTACGCTACAAAGAAAATTTACGTATAAAAAGTGGGAGAGATTCCCACTTTTCTTTTTATCAAAAAAGGACAGGCGCTTGCCTGTCCCCTTGGAGCTACTAATCGGAATCGAACCGATGACCTCATCCTTACCAAGGATGTGCTCTACCAACTGAGCCATAGTAGCATTTGCGAAAATTATTATATCAAAAGATATCTTATTTGTCAAGCAATTTTTTAAAAATGCGTTTTTTCATATGTTTCGGCTTGAATTACTTTTAAAAATGAGATAGAATAAAAGAGTGATTTATCTTTAAAGCATGGGGGTGGTTATTATTTCACAGGCAGATAAAAATCCGTTTATCTATAGTGACACAAATAAAAGATACCACACTTATGATTATTATCTAAAGCACCGCTTTGGTGGTAAATGTGCAAAAATTCCTCTTGACTGTGGCTTTTCCTGCCCTAACATTGACGGTACAGTTTCACACGGTGGCTGTATCTACTGCTCAAATGGAAGCGGGGCTCGTCTTTCTCGAGCTACTCTTCCCCTTATAGAGCAATATAAAAAGGGCATTGAGGTAATGAATAAAAAATGGCAAACCAGCATGTATATTCCCTACCTTCAAGCATACACAAATACGCACACGTCCCCCGATATTTTAGAAAAAATCCTTCTTGACGTGTCTAAATTTGAGGGGTGTGTAATGATAGATATTGCTACTCGTGCTGACTGCTTAGAGGACGAAAAAATTGAGGTTTTAAACAAGATTTCGTCTATTGTGCCTATAACAGTTGAGCTTGGTCTTCAGAGTTCAAACGATAAAACAGCTAAGTTAATCAACCGTGGGCACACGCTTGACACCTTTATTGATGCCTTTAAGCGCTTAAGAAATGGTGCACCAAATGTTAAAATCGGCATTCATATAATCAATGGCTTACCAAACGAAACTGCCGATGACATGAAAAACACCGCCACCTGTGTCGCAAATTTGCACCCAGACCTTCTAAAAATTCACCTTTTATATGTTGCCTCTGGCACTACTCTTGCAAGTATGTACGAATGTGGCAAATATATACCTATTGAACGTGAGGACTATATAAAAATAGTATGCGACCAGCTTGAAATTTTACCCCCTGATATTGTAGTTGAGCGCTTAACAGGTGATGGTATCGATAGTGAGCTTTTAGCTCCTCTTTGGTCCACTAAAAAGGTTACAATTATAAATGATATAGATAAGGAATTATTTAAAAGAAACACATACCAAGGTATTTATTATAAGGAGAATTAAAATGAATGTACTTTGTATAGGAAACAGCTTTTCACAGGATGCAACAAGATATCTACATCAAATTTCAGATGATAAGATTTTCGTGCGCAATCTCTACATCGGTGGTTGCTCTCTTGAAACTCATTGGGACAATATTCAAAACGCAAATGAATATTATGAATATCAAAAAAATGGCAGAATGTTAAAGATGATTTCTATTAACTCTGCCCTAACTAAAAAGAAATGGGACTATATAACTGTGCAACAGGTGTCACACTTCTCTGGAATGGAAGAAACCTACGAGCCATATCTTACAAATATTCTTAATTTTCTACGTGAAAAATGCCCAAATGCTAAAATTGTTTTCCATCGCACATGGGCGTATGATGACAAAAGCACACATGCTGGCTTTTTAAACTATTCAAACAACCGCAAAAAAATGATAGATGAAATTATAAAGACAACAGATTTCTTTGCAAATAAGCATGGCCTTGAAATTATTCCAAATGGCGAGGCAATTGAGCTTGCGCGTGACCTACCAGAATTTCAAGGTGAATTAAACATAACTCGTGATGGCTTTCACCTCTCTTTTGACTATGGTAGGTATCTTGCAGGACTTGTTATGTATGGCTTTTTCTCCAAGTGCGACCCTTGTGAGGTTACATATGAGCCAGAGGACACCGACCACGAAATAAATGAAAAGCTAAAGGCAATAGCAAAAAAGGTAACCTATAACAGCTAATGGATTGGTGTTTCCATTTCTTCATATTTTATTCATATATAATATTAATAATATTGTGAAAATGCACAAAATCAAGCTTGTGCATTTTCTCTTTTATATCGATTTTTTGTGCAAAAGGTAGAAAAACCCAATTTCTACTTTCTTCTTATTTACTTTATTTTTTTTTAATGTTATAATAATAAAGCAAAGTGATGTGCTCACAAAAAGCACTTCAAATATTTAGCTTTGAAAGGAAAAAAGAAAATGAAAAAAAGCACACTTTTAAAGGTACTTTGTCTTGCTTTACTTTCAATCTTCGTTTTCTCACTTGTTGCTTGTGGTGGTAACAACGGCGGTAATAACGATGATGAGAAAGAAAATGTAGAAAAGGTTGACATTTACCTCGATCCAAACGGTGGTACACTTCCAGAGGGAGTTTCAGACGTTATTCAAGCAGAGGTAGGCAAAGCAATTGGTAGCCTTCCAACTCCTACAAGAGGAGGTTACGAGTTCCTTGGTTGGTACGAGGAAGGTAACGAAAGATGGGAGGTTGACCGTAGAACAAAGGTTGAATATGAAATGGAAATCGTTGCTCTTTGGGAGGCTCTTGGTGACCTTGTAATGGTTGAATTTACAGTTGGTACTGATGAGGAGCTCTCTGGCGACATCGCTTACGTTGAGGTTGTTCAAGGTCAAAGAATCAACACTGTAATTAAGTCACTTCCTACAGCTACACGTCCTGACTACAAGTTCAAGGGCTGGAAGGATTCAGCAACTGGTACAACAGTTACTGTTACAACAAAGGTTGAAGACGATATGGTTCTTGTTCCTATTTGGGAAAGAGTAATTTACTGTCTTGACAATACAGAAAACCACGCATGGAATTCATGGCAAGAGGCTACAGAGGCTACTTGTACAATGCCTGCTCAATCTTCAAGAGTATGTGGCGTTTGTGGTCACACAGAATATAACGTAACACAAGAGGCTCTTGGTCATAAGTTCGGTCAATGGGCTACAACTATTACAGAAAACGGTCTTGTTAGAAGCCGTGTTTGCACAGAGTGCGA
>JAZOCP010000075.1:0-3017 GCA_045596585.1 Eubacteriales bacterium | reverse complement strand
TATTATGAGAGTAAAAAACTTATTAAAGCTTTCTGTCTTAGTAATATCTATTATTTTTTGTGTTTCATTATTTTCTGCTTGTTCAATTAGTGATTTTATAACATTAAAAGAGGTTCCTGAGTATATAACAAACACTTACATAAACGAAAATGGTGAATTAGTTGTTGAATATTCTGACAATTCCACTCAAAACCTTGGCGTGGTTGTTGGAAAAGATGGCAAGGATGGTATTGATGGAACTGATGGAATAGACGGCGTAGATGGTAAAGATGGTGCAAATGGTGCTGACGGAAAAGATGGTGCGATTATTATTCAAGGTGAAGAAAACAATGCCTCTTCTCTTTCATATGCGGTTGCTAATTCTATTCAAAGTGCAGTTATAATTCAAGGCTCATACACCGACCCTACAACCTTACAAACAGGCTACTCCTCTGGTGCAGGTGTTATTTATCAATGCAACAAAGCAGCTGGTGATGCAATAATTATTACAAATTATCATGTAGTATTTAATGTTAATTCTCAAACCGAAAACAATATTTGTGAACAAATAGATGTCTTCCTTTATGGCGCTGTGTCATCTGACTCAATAATTGAAGCTACATATGTCGGCGGCTCTATGCACTATGATTTAGCTATTTTAAAGGTAACTAACAGTGATGTAATTAAAAATTCTGACGTAAGTGCGGTTAATATTAAAGATTCTTCTAAGGTTCATGTTGGTGATACTGCTTTTGCAATAGGAAATCCAAAGGCAGACGGCTTTTCTGTCACAGCGGGAATTGTTAGTGTTGACTCTGAAAATATTGAATTAACTCTTGCAGACGATGAAACATATGGTTCTATTCGCGTTATGCGTGTTGACACACCTATTAACTCTGGTAACAGCGGTGGTGGATTATTTGATGAGAGTGGAAATCTAATTGGAATTGTTAATGCAAAATATTCCGATGCAAAAATTGAAAATATTGGCTATGCTATTCCATCAAGCACTGTTGTTGCTATTGTAGAAAACTTGCTTGACTATTGCTTAGATACCGATAATGAGACTATCAAAAGGCCTCTTTTGGGTATATCTGTACAAATCCAAAATCCTCATTCAAAATACGACTCAGAAACAGGTTTTGTTGAGATTTATGAGGATCCAACTGTTGTTGAAATTGTAAGCTTTTCTTCCATCGCATTTGGTAAGCTACAAATTGGCGATATAATAAGAAAGGTGGAAATTCAGGACTCAGGCGAGGTGTTTGAGATAACAAGGCAATATCAACTTCTTGATGCTCTTCTTCATGCAAGAATTGGTGACACTGTTATAATAACAGTCGAACGAAATGGTGAAATGATTGCAAAGAGTATGATTATAACTGAGGATTGCACTTCAAATAGCTAATCTAAAAAGCCATATAGAGCTTAATCTATATGGCTTTTTTTGTTTTTTCTGCCTGTTATTTTTGTTAGTGTTAATATATACTCGCTTAGCTCTTTGCTTAAATCCTTGCCACTTATTCTCCAAAGCCAATTACCCGAGCTTGTAGATGGCTTATTAATTCTTGATCTGCTGTCATATCCTAAATAATCCTGCAACGGAATAATTACTAAATTAGCTTGACTCCGCATCAATGCTCCAATAATAGGTTTGTTAATTTCAGAATCTGGTGTATATTCATCACACAAATATTTTCGTACCAATTCTCTTTCCTTTTCTGTAATTTCAAAAAACCACGAGATAATGGTAGGATTATCATGCGTTCCAGTATATGCAACACAATTATTCATATAATTATGAGGTAAATAATCATTTTTTGCGTTAGTATCGCGCTCATCAAAGGCAAACTGAAAAACCTTCATGCCAGGAAATCCAGATTTTTTTAGCATTTCCTTTACACTCTCGGTCATAAAGCCTAAGTCCTCGGCAATAATTTCTTTTTTTCCTGCTTCCCTCTTAAACTCTATAAATAAATCGTTTTTAGGGCCTTTTTCCCACATACCTTCTGTTGCATCATTAGCAGAGTATTTTATTGAATAATACTCATCAAAGCCTCTAAAATGATCAATTCTTAATACATCATACATTTCAAAAGCCTTAAATAGTCGCTTTTTCCACCAATCATAGTTACTTTTTTTATGAATTTCCCATTTATATAACGGGTTTCCCCACAGCTGACCTTTTTTGGAAAACCCATCTGGTGGACATCCTGCCACCTTTGTTGGTGTTTTATTATCATCAAGCTGAAAAAGCTCCGGCAATGACCAAACATCTGCACTATCAAGCGCGGTATAAATTGGAATATCTCCTATAATTTTTATACCTTGTTCGTTTGCGTATTGCTTTAATTTTTTCCAGCCTTCAAAAAATTTATATTGAACATATTTCCAAAACTCTATTGCATCATAAAACCTTTCTCTTATCTTTTTTATTGTTTCCTTTTCTCGGTTTTTTTCTTCAAACGTCCAATATTGCCAGCTTTTTCCACAATTTTTTTCTTTTATTGCCATAAAAAGTGCATAATCGTCTATCCAAAATGCATTTTTCTTTAAAAAGTCAAAATATTTTTCATCCTTATTAAATTTCAAAAATGATTTTTTTAAGAGTGGAATTCGATTATTATATATTTTTGAATAATCAACCATCCTTTCATTCTTTCCAAAATCAATCATGCAATCCTCTTTTTCTAAAAGACCTTCATTTATTAGAGTTTCAAGATCAATATAATAAGGATTACCCGCGAATGACGAAAAGGACTGATATGGTGAATCTCCAAAGCTTGTTGGTCCAAGTGGTAGTATTTGCCAGTAGCTTTGTCCTGATTCCTTTAACCAATCAATAAAATTATAGGCTTCCTTAGAAAAGCTGCCTATTCCATATTTTGAATGTATGGCACTTATAGGAAGTAATATTCCTGCTTCTCTCATATTTACTCCTTTTCAACTAATATACCATAATGGTCAGATATTATATTTTCATTTTTACCATTGAATATTACATATGATGATTTTATATTAATATTTTTATTCGAAAA
>JAZOCP010000074.1:0-4383 GCA_045596585.1 Eubacteriales bacterium | reverse complement strand
TAGAAGAAAAGTTTAAAAAATTTTAAAAAGGTATTGACAAACATAGAATTAATGTGTAAAATAATATAGCGTGATAAACGCATGGACCAATAGCTCAGTTGGTTAGAGCTACCGGCTCATAACCGGTCGGTCCGGGGTTCGAGTCCCTGTTGGTCCACCAAATAAAAAAGGTAGGTTTTATGCCTACCTTTTTTATTTCCTAAATAATGTATTAAAGGGACTCGAACCAAGCCGTTAAAAAAGCTTCCGGTGGAAGGTTTTAGGCGATGACCGAAGGATTTTTCAAGGCATAAATGATAAAAACAGACTACTGCCTTGAAAAATACAAGAGCGAAGTTCCTGTTGGTTCGTTAAAAAAGAAGGATGGTTTTTGCCATCCTTTTATTTTATTCAAACTCTTTAATTGCTTTGCAAACAGCCTCGGCACAGAGATTAATACCCTCGTCCGAAAGATGAATTTTGTCACATTCCTTTATGTATTTATGAATGTCTTTTTTAACAAGTGAGTGTAAATCATTGATTTTAATGCCGATTTCCTTTAGCTTTGGCACGATAGTTTCATTAAAGCGCTCAATCTTGTCGTTGTGAGTCCACTCGAACTCATCCCAAACAGGAGTTGTAGTTGCAAAAATTACATTTGGAGTGATTTTTTTGAGCAGAGTAGCAACACGGAGCATATTTTCAACATATTCCTCCTCAGAGGTAAATAGCCCGTCATCAAAAATCTCTGTACAGTCCCAAAGACCATTATTCCAGTGAATTACATCAGCACCTTTAATTATATCTTGCCAATCAAATAATCCTCGTAAGGTGTATTTAACAAAACGGCAATTATCCTCTGGTTGGCAAACCTCATAGTCTTCGCCAAGCATTTCGGGAACCTTAGTGCCATAACCCCATAAACGAATTGAATCGCCAAGTAAAACAACCTTCTTTTTCATATTTCACCTCTAAAATACTATTTTAAGACAATTCTATCATTTATATGTTGCAAAATCAAGATAATAGTTGCAAATATCATATAAAAGTGATATAATTTAAGCCATGAATGGTTAATTCAATTGAGCATTAAAAATAGAGGTGACTTTATGAACACTTGTTATATTGTATGCGCGCTTGACGCACACCTTGATTTTGTGCCAGATAGTAGTGATTTTGTTATTGGTGCAGACAGAGGCTATAAGGTACTTAAATTACAGGATAAAAGAGTGGATTTAGTCGTTGGAGATTTTGATTCCGTTTCTTTTCCAACAGATGTTGAAAATGTTATAAAATACCCAGTTAAAAAGGATGAAACAGACAGCGCTATTGCAATTAAGCATGCGCTTGAAAGAGGCTATAAAAAAATTAGAATTTATGGTGCTGTGGGTGGACTTTTTGACCATACCTACGCTATTGTTTCCTTGGTATGTAAATATAGCGAGGAGGAAATTGATATTGCACTTGTTGACGGGGATAATGTAATATTTGCATTAAACAATGGAAAAATCTCGTTTTCAAAGAGTGCAACGGGCAGAATTTCTGTATTTTCTCATACGGATTTATCGAGGGACGTGTCTGAAAAAGGGCTTTTATATACCCTTGATAAATTCACTCTTGATAATAAAACCTCACTGGGCTCAGGCAATTCGTTTATAGGAGAAGAGTCGGAAATTTCCGTTGGTGATGGTACCTTGCTTATTTATACCTCAAAAAATAATTTTGATAACTACTTGACAAGAATGTAAAGTAGTGATAAAATCATTACATCGCACAATTGAATATTCGGGGGTGCTTAATTGCTGAGATGGAGTTTTTCCAAACCCTTTAACCTGATACGGATAATGCCGGCGTAGGGAGAGATATTTTCATAACTTGGAGTATGTTTACCGCACGGATATTTTTCTGTGCGGTAATATTTTATTTCAAGGAGGTTTTTATGAAAACCAAATCATCAAAGCAAATTGTTGCAATGATTGAGTGTAGTATGATGATTGCGTTATCAACAGTTTTTAGTCTACTAAAAATAATTGATATGCCATATGGTGGCTCTGTCACTATAGCATCTATGCTTCCAATCGTTATTGCAGCATACAGACACGGATTTCTATGGGGCTTGGGAACAGCTTTAACTAATTCTGTAATTCAGCTACTTTTAGGAATCAACAATCTTTCTTATTTTTCAACATGGCAATCAATAGTAGCAATTATTTTGCTTGATTATATTGTTGCTTTTGGCGTTTTTGCGATTTCGGGTCTGTTTAAACGCGTTGAAAAAAGACAAAATCTTGCTTTCCTTTATGGAATTTTAACAGCATCTGTTCTTAGATATTTATGCCATGTTATATCTGGTGCAACAGTGTGGGCGGGTCTATCAATTCCCGATAATGCAGCACTGTTATATTCCTTATCTTATAATGCGACATATATGATTCCGGAAACTATAGTGCTTGTAGCAGTAGGAGTTTATTTAACAAGTGTTGTCGATTTCCGCGCTCAATATCCAACACGCATAAAAATGGAAAAAATTGATAAGGTTGAGGCTTATACATCAATTTTTGCGTGGCTAATAGTGATAGCAACAGTGATTGTTGACATTGTTTTAGTGTCGCCATATTTACAAGACCCTGAAAGTGGAGAATTTGTGTTTACGCATTTAGGTGAAGTTAATTATGTAAAATTAGCGGTTGTTAGTGCTGTTGGTATTATAATGGCTGTTATATTGTTCATAATTTCTGCTTTGCGTAAAAAACAAAATTTAAAAACCGAAGCTCTTTAATTATATCGCCACCTTTGTAATTCAAAGGTGGCTTTTTTCTTAAATATGTTGACAACAGATTTATAAAATAGTAGAATTAAAGTATAAATACTTTAGAGGTGAAAAATGGAAGTTTTAGCAGAGTACAGGTATGATGGCATATATCATGTTGAATTTAGATTTAAGAACAAAAAATGTATTGCTTTAATGAATGAGGATGAGAATAAAAGAAATAAGAAAACAGTATTAAAAACTGAATATTTCAGCGCCTTTCCAGAATTACAAAACGAAATGGTAAAAAGAGGCTACACGCTTTTATTTATTGAAAACCGTAATCGTTGGGGCACGCCCAGTGAAATTGAAGACCAATATGAATTTGTTTTGTATGCATCAAAGGAGTTAGGTATCGAAAATAAAGTAACCACAATAGGTATGAGCTGTGGTGGTATGATGTCTGTTTTACTCGCTGCACATCACCCAGAGGTGATTAATGCACTATACATTGATGCACCTGTTATTAATTTTCTCTCTTGCCCTGCAAAGCTCGGTAACGCCCCTGATGTTACTGATGGCATGTGGGAGGAGTTCGAGCGCGCATGGGGGATGACCAAAAGAGAGCTACTTCTTTTCCGTGGACATCCAATTGACTATCTTGATAAATTAGTAGAAAACAGAATTAAAATTTATATGGCGTATGGTGATAGCGATAAAACCGTTCCATATGAGGAAAATGGTATTGCGATTGAAAGAAAATATAAGATAAGTGGTATTGAAAATCTGCTTTATCTTGATAAAAAGGTGGGTATTGACCACCATCCACATGGGCCAAGCGATATTGATTTTGCTATTAAATATTTAGAAAATTAGTAAAATATAGTTAAAATACCAAAAAATCACTTGATTTTGTTTGCACGAAATTATATAATATAATTAATTAAAAAGTTTCTTTATAAAGGAGAAAAATTATGGCAAAGAATAGACTTATTGGTGATTATCCAGTGATTGGAATTAGACCAACAATTGATGGTCGCCGCGGTGTTCTTAAGGTTAGAGAATCACTTGAGGACCAAACAATGAATATGGCAAAGGCTGCAGCAAAGCTTTTTGAGGAAAATCTTAAGTACTCAAACGGCGAGCCTGTAAAGGTTGTTATCGCAGATACAACCATAGGCAGAGTTGCAGAGGCAGCTGCTTGTGCTGACAAGTTTAAGAAGGCAGGCGTTGATATTACGCTTACCGTTACACCCTGCTGGTGCTACGGCTCTGAAACCATGGATATGGACAAAAACACAATTAAGGGTGTTTGGGGCTTCAACGGTACTGAAAGACCAGGTGCGGTTTATTTAGCGGCAGTTTTGGCTTCCCACGCACAAAAGGGACTTCCTGCATTCGGCATTTACGGTCACGACGTTCAAAATATGGACGAGAGCGACAAAATTCCTGCGGACGTAGCTGAAAAGCTTCTTCGCTTCGGTCGCGCAGCTATCGCGGCGGCTACAATGAGAGGTAAATCATATCTCCAAATCGGTTCAATTTGTATGGGTATCGGCGGCTCTATTATCGATACTGCATTTATCGAGGAATATCTCGGTATGAGAGTTGAGTCCGTTGACGAGGTTGAGGTTATTCGCCGCATGTCCGAGGGC
>JAZOCP010000073.1:0-3574 GCA_045596585.1 Eubacteriales bacterium | reverse complement strand
GGCGCCTTTAATTTTGGTGGATACGGCGGGAGTCGAACCCGCGTCCGAAAACCACTTGACATGAATTTCTCCGTAGACAGTCAATCGTTTAAAATTCCCCTTGAAAGCGCCGATTGACAGGCTCAGTTTTTGGGTAGCTCTTTAATGCATGACCGATACAAGAGCAACTCTCGATTCATGTTCACCTCTGTTTGACGCCCCATCCAAGGTCGAGGTACTCCTCAGTGGAACGGGTGGCGTTAAGCCACGGCACTGCTTCATTGACCTCCCGAAGGAGAATCAATTAGGCAGCCACAGCAACTCTATTGTTGTCGTTTGTTTTTTAGTTTAGCCATTATACGGGATTAGCCAGCCCGCTACGCTTATCATATCTCACAATCCCCGTCGAAACCATTACGTACCCATAATGCTTAGGTGAGTTTCTCACCTAAGTTAATTAATACATTATTATGCCGAAGCCTTCGCCAGTTTTACCACCATTTCTTAGGTAGTCCTTATATGCGCGACGCATACTTGTATTTTCAGGATAATCCTCAATATTTCCTGTATAGTCCATATCGAAGAGTCTCCAAGCATCGTTATATTCGCCTTCTTTATCGTGAGTCTCCCAGGTTACATCAAATTCGTGAATGAATCTATATGTATTTGAATGCTTTGGAAACACCTCAAGAGTTGATTTATATAAAAGCCAGCTGTGGCAAACAAATACAACCTGCTTATTTGGAATTTGGTCTATAAAGAATTTTGCTGCTTGTGCATATGCATCATCAGTTGCTTCTTTAGTTACTGGTGTTTCACTTCTTGGAATATGCACACCGATTACAATATCACCCTTGGTTAACTTTTTACCATTCTTTATATAATCTTCACCATTATATGTTGAAAGCTCAAACTGAAGTCTGCCAAGCGCATAGCGTGTCATATCAAAGAATCCTGGGAACCACCAAGCAACAAATGATCCAATTATATTCTTAACAAGCTTACATTCCTCAAGCTTATATCTTAAATCAAGCATAGAGTTGTGATATATTTCCTCGGAAATGCCTTTTTCCTTATAAAGCTCCTTAAGATGCTTGGAAAGACACATGAAAATTAAAAGTCCAGCTGTATAAGGATGAACATTAGCATCTCTTCCAGCATTTTGAGCTTTCACCAAAACATCATTATAATAATCAATTTTAATTGATTTATTGTAATCATCGATTATTCTATTAAATAGTGAATTAGCTGAGCGATTGGTTGCAATTTTTTCATATTCAGAGAGTAAAAATTGCGCATCGCTTTCTTTATATTCAAAATCCTTTAAAAAATTCTGTAAATATTCCCTCATTGGTCGCTACCTGCACCTTTCATTGTTCGTTCCATCATTCTATTTGCATCACGCTTAGCATCGCTTTCACGCTTATCATATAATTTTTTACCCTTACAAAGTCCTAATTCTACCTTTACTCGTGAGCCCTTGAAATAAAGAGATAATGGAATAATTGAATAACCATCACGAGTGAGTAATCCATTTAGCTTCATTATTTCCTTTTTATGCATAAGAAGTCTTTTGTGCCTTAGTGGATCTTTATTAAAAAGATTTCCTTGCTCATAAGGACTTATATGAATGCCAAGAGCTAAAAGCTCACCAGCATAGACCTTACAAAAGGAGTCCTTTAAATTGACCTTACCCTGACGAAGAGATTTTACCTCTGTACCAAAAAGCTCAATGCCTGCTTCATATTTTTCTTCAACAAAATAATCATGATACGCCTTTTTGTTTTGTGCGATTATCTTTACGCCCTTTTCAGCCATTTCAGTTCTCCTTTCATTAGACTATTGCTATAAAAGTATAACATATTATTTTTTAATTTTCAATAGCATAATTTGTCGTAATTGACAAAAATTAAAGTGTATGATAAAATTATTAAGAGGTGGTTTTATGGACTTTGAAGTTATTAGATCAAGAAGGCGTACTATGAGCCTACAAATTAAGCGTGATGGCTCGGTTGTTGTACGTGCGCCATTAAAAATGCCTATCAAAACTATAAATGAGTTTGTTTCAAAGCATACTGACTGGATAAAAAGCAAGCAAGAGCTTGTAAAAAGCTCACACTACCTCGAGGTTTTTGATAAAAAAACCGTTGAGGCTTTAAAAAAACGATTACGCAGTATTATCGACCCTCTTATTGAGTACTATTCAACAAAAATGGGAGTTTCTCCGACTAAAATCAGTATAAATTCTGCGAAAACAAGATTTGGTAGTTGCTCATCAAAAAAGAGCTTGAACTTTTCATATCGACTTGCATTATACCCATACGAGGCTATTGAATATGTTTGCGTGCATGAGCTTGCTCACATTAAGGAAATGAACCACTCAAAAAGATTTTGGCAAATTGTTGAAGATATCTTGCCAGACTACAAATCAAGAAAAGCACTTTTGAAGCGAGGATAAAATGAATATTGTAATTTTAGATTATAAAACACTTGGAGATGATCTTGACTTATCTGGTGTATGTAGATACGGAAATGTAATTAAATACCCCACCACATCTCAAGATGAGGCGAAAAAGCGCGTTAAGGATGCAGATATAATCATTGTAAACAAGGTGAAAATGACTGAGGACGTGGTTAAAAACGCGCCTAATTTGAAATTAATTTGCGAAACCGCTACTGGATATGACAATATAGATATTTCATATTGCAAAAAGCGTGGAATCAAGGTTGCAAACACACCTGCATATTCCACCTCCTGTGTTGCTCAGGTTACGATTTCTATGGTCTGCTCACTTATGACACATCTTAACGAATATAGAAATTTTGTGCACAGTGGCTCATATCAACAAAGCATTAGTGCTAATATGCTTGAGCCCGTTTATCATGAGCTTGAGGGCCTTACTTGGGGCATAATTGGCTTTGGCAATATTGGACGCCGTGTAGGAACTATAGCAAAGGCTCTTGGATGCAATATTTTGGTGAATAAGCGCACCCCTGTGTCTGATTTTGAGTGTGTTGACCTTGAAACAATTCTTAAAAAATCTGATATTATTTCTATACATTGTCCACTTTCAGCATCAACTCGTGGCATGATAGGTAGTGAGCAACTAAAGCTTATGAAAAAAGATGCTATATTAATCAATGTGGCTCGTGGTGCTATTTGGGACGAAGGTGCGGTTGCCGATGCGATAATTAATGGCACTATTGGTGGCATCGGTTGTGACGTTTTTTCCGTTGAGCCGCTCCCCTGTGACCATCCGTTCAACAAGATTCTTAACAAGGAAAACGTTATTTTAACTCCGCATATGGCTTGGGGCTCGTTTGAATCAAGAACAAGGTGCTTTAGCACCGTGCTTTCAAATATTGAAGCTTACCTTGACGGACGCGAACAGAATTTAGTTAAATAAAAAAGGTCTAACGCAAATTGCGTTAGACCTTTTTAGTTATTATGCTACATATTTTTCAAATTCGGGTAAATCCACATTTGTTTCTCCAAAGTCATAAAAATGGAATATATAAAACTCATCATCATAACTATCATCCGGTGTTTCTTTTAAAAATATTTCTACTTTACCGCCCTGATCCGTATATTTAA
>JAZOCP010000072.1:0-12771 GCA_045596585.1 Eubacteriales bacterium | reverse complement strand
AATTTTATTTTATTGTTTCTGTTGATAATACTGAAAACATTCCGTTACTGTCAATCGTGCCGAAAGAAACCATTAATTCTTCTCCCATTGTAGCAGAAGAATAATAAATAGCCATTTTATCAGTATAATTATTTGGTAACTCTACCATAATAGCATCTTTTTCACCACTTGCAACATTAATCCAGTTTCCAGCCATAGCATATTTATTGTTGGTAACTGGAGCGGAAATATACTTTGCACTGCCTTGAGTAGATTGTGCATCCTTATTTGTGGCAAGCATAAATAACAAGCCACCATTTACAGTAACTTTTCCACTGGTACCAGTATCAATTTTTTCAAACAAGTACACTTCTCCGCCTGAAATAATTGTTGAATCTGTATTTATTGCATCTTTGTTAGCAATTATATATAGCTTACCACCAGTTATTTCAATATTATTAGAATTAATACCTTTTTCCGAGCCAAGTATCTTTATATCAGCATCACTACTGATATTGGTGTTTTTTGAATCAATAGCATCTTTCAAGGAGAAAAGAACTAATTTTCCACCAGTTACTTCAACTGCATCAGCATTGATGCTATCTTGGAATGTGTCAATTCCTAAAATGCCTTTTTTAATTGTTAATTTATCTGCATTAATGCCTTTTCCAGGTCTTAATACATATTGCTTAGCATTGCTTCCATGAACATTAGCATCATATAAATAATACATGCCATCTATTAAAACATATCTTGTTTCAGTAGCTGATGTAGCTTCTGTTACAGTTTCATATGCTAAGGTTGTTTTAATGTAAACTACTCCACTTGTTGATAATGTTACATTTGTTGCAGATATACCATTTCCTGTTGTTTCAAGCTTAATATTCGCTTTTGAAGAAATTGTTACATCTGCATCAGTAGAAATTGTAGATTTATATGATTTTAGAATTAAGGTTCCATCAGAAATTTCTACATTTTCAACAGCTTCTATCGCATTTCCAGATTCTGAATCAATAGCTATTCTACCATTCTCTACCTTTACAGGACCAACACAATTAAATCCGTTTGTACCACAATCAATATCAATGCTACCAGCCTTAATATTTATATAACCATACTCAAAATCTAATTCAGTATCACCATCACCACTCTTAATTCCACTTTTACCAGAATTAATATCAAATTTTCCGCCATTAATGTTAACACCTTGCTTACCATATAAACCATGTCCTGAAGGTGCATTTAAAATATAAGTTCCACCATCAATGGTAACTTCTTTTGTATTAGCGATTGCATTTTTAGCCTTTGCGTCAATTTCAAGTGTTCCAGTACCATCTATAGTAAGATTACAAGATCTTACACGTAAAACAGCACCTTCTCCATCGTTGGCAGCGCTATCAGACAAATAATTCTTTGTGCCATCTTTTAAGATAATTTTCACAGATGAGCAATCTTCAGCATATATTGCAGGACCAGCGATACTGTTACCACTTGTCAAAGAAGCACCATCAAATACCAAAACTACATCTTGATCTATAGCATTAATGTATATTTGTCCATCAGTAGATGTTCCATAAACTTTATAAGTGCCCGCCTTATCGATTTTATAAGATGAATTAATAGCATCCTTGGACAAATCAATCTCATAAGTAGTTGTGTAATCAAGAGCCTCGCCTTCATCACCAAATGTGTCTTCTTTATCAAAAACCTTGAGTTCTTCCTTTAAAGCTTCCTCTACAGTAGTAGAATCATAATCAGGCACTACTGGAGCTGGTTCACCCTCTGGTGGGTCTTTGCCCTCGTCTGTGCTTGGATTATTCTCATTATTACCTGTATTTGTATTGGTGTTTTGATTTGTATTTGCATTTGTATTAGTATCTGTATTATTAACGCCGCAAGCTACTAATGCAAACACTACAATTAATGAAAATAACAATGCAAGTATTTTTTTCATACATACCTCCTACGAATTGCACAAAAAATAATATTTTTATGTGTATATTTTATCACATTTAACTATATTAGTCAATATTTTTTTCTATTATATTATTAAATGAGTGCTAACTTATTGTTAAAATTTCGTAAAAATTCTCTTTTCCCTCACACATTGCGCGCAATGTGTGATATTTTATTCCATCAATTATCGTATCGTGTCCTTTATGATAATGGCCTTGAATCACCATTTTTGTGTTTCCTTGTCTTATGATCTCTCTTATTCTTTCGGAATTACGAACTATATGGTTTATATCCACTTCATTATCTATTGACTGATGTGAAAAAACATAGATATCTTTATCGCTTTTTATCACATTTTCAAGCTTTTTTAATTGTTCCGTTGGCAGATATGTATTTGTCCAATCAACATTTCTTTTTACATAGGGTCTTTCATCATCTTGATAATTGCAATCGAGAAAAACCAAAATACTATTTTTCGTTTCTAACATAAATGGTGGATAAGCACCCCTTGAAATATAATCAAATTCTTCTCTTGTAAAGCTCTGATAATCATGATTTCCCATTAGAGAATAAAACTCTATGTCAAAAGATTTTATTAATCTGATAATGCTTTCAAGAGCCAACGCATTGTCGTTTATATCAACACAATCATCTGTTAAATCGCCTAAACAAATAACCAAGTCAACGTTTTCTTTCTGAAAGCACTCCATCGCTTCTTTAATCTTTTGATAAGACAAAGAATGCATTCTATTTTCAGATGGTTCAATCGTATTCGAGTAATGTGGGTCAGTAAAAAGTCCTATTTTCATTTATACCTCCATAATAAGTCCATCATAGGCAACTATGGCCCCAAAGGTATTTGCTATTTTTTCCGTTTCTTTATGTGTTTTATGCAATGATGGAGCTATATGCGAAAGAATTATTTTTGTGTTTTCATTAATTGTATGGTTAGTTTTTAAAGAAGGAAGCATCATTCTTATCATAGGAATGGAATTATGCTCTGCCAAGCGATAATCGCCATCATAATCGCCCACAGTAGCATCCAAAATCATCAAACCAAGATTAGCATTGTGTAAATAGTTATATGTTTCAGTCAAAAACCACGCTCCATCGCAACCATAAAATACACTTTTGTCACATCTTTCAATCAAAAAATGTTGTGGATGCGATTTTGGATCATGATTTGCAGGTAATGCAGTAACATAGTAGTCATTTATTAATTCATACCTGTTAAACTGTTTCATTTTAATAACGGACGTATTTGGAATTTTAGGAGCATTTTCGAACTCGTTCATCCATAAACGAAGGGGAACGTTTCTGCTTTTCGCTATTTTTTCGATATTATTCACATTATAGTGGTCACTATGAGTATGTGATATCAAAACATCAGTAATTTGATTATAGCCTATTCCCAATATATCAAGAGACTCAATTGTGTGATCTCCACAATCTACTAAAATAGTATCATCAATAAGTACCGATGAAGAACGGCGTGCATCATTATCTAAACAGCTTTTAAACTCGTTTTCCAATTTCTCAGAAAAATCGCATGCACAAGTGCCTAAAAATATTAGTTTCATGATTTATCTCCCTTTTCAAGATATATTTCTCTTTACTCCTCCGTGTATGTATATACCTCGCCACATTCAATATAACAGGTTTCAAATTCAGTGTGTTTTTCTGATAATCTTTTTGCAAGCAAACGCATTCCATCCCTCTCTGAACCTATGTGACCCATTACGATAAGTGATTTGTTCATTCCCAAAGCATCTGCATCTCTTGCATATTCGGCAAGTTTCCACTCGCACGCTTCACCTGTCAAAACTATTTCAATGCTCTCGTCACAAAGTAATTCAAAAACACCACCAGGTGTACCAAAGCAAAGCGCTATTTTAGTTGATTTTTTGTCGCGTGTGCCAGCTATACGCACTCTTTTTATACCAAGCTCATTCTCCATTTTATTAGCTAATTCAAGAGCTGTGGTTGGTTCATCCGCTGTAAAAAGGTATGATGCACTATAAGGTGTCTTTTCAACTCTTCCCTTTAAACCAAGATAATAAATCTCGCCCTCTGGAAT
Organism: Eubacteriales bacterium; assembly: GCA_045596585.1. Taxonomy (GTDB): domain Bacteria; phylum Bacillota; class Clostridia; order Oscillospirales; family CAG-272; genus RGIG2000. The sequence continues at coordinate 8,759 of JAZOCP010000072.1, read as the reverse complement.
TTGGTCTTTTTCTCTGTCGTGCATGTAGTCGTGAAAGCGATAAATTGTTATGCCACTTTCCTCTATAAGCTTTCTTTTGGCTAAAACAACAGGCAAATCATCAATTTCTTCAAAGTGGTCATAATATGTAGGCTCATGAACAATAAGCATATCAGCACCCCATGCCTTAGCCCTTTTCACAGTCTCAACTGTTGCAAACATAGTCACTGCAACTTTGTTCAACTCTTTATTAGGGTTTCCTGCCTTTAAAGTATCACAGGTTTTCATGTCGGCATTACCACCTTTAATTATTTCTTCAAACAACTCTTTGGCTTTCATATATTCTTTTGTTAAAGCTCCTTTAAATATTTAACCTCGCATGCATAATGATCTGTAATTACAACAGGCTCATCTACACGGACAAAGCCATACTTTTCGTAAAATCTTTGTGCCCTTGTCATATTGTCAAGGGTTTCTAAATAACACCTCTTATAGTATTTCTTTGCATAAGATAGAGCAAGCTGCATTAACTTATGCGACACTCCTGTACCTCTTGCCTCAGGTAAGCAGTACATTTTTTGCAGTTCGCATATACTATTTCCTAAGTCGCCTACTCCTGTGCCAGCTACAATTCTACCGGTTTCATCCTCAGCCACCCAGTATTTGTTTCCTTCACTACAATAAATCTCTGAAAAGCGTCCTAAATCTGGGTCAGCCCAAGCGGTCCCCTCGTGATTGCCACCATATTCAATTAAGCAAGCACGGATAATGCCCTCTACTGCTTTGTCATCCTTTTTTTCAATCTCTCTAATCCTATAATTCATTTTTTCTCTCGTACTATATTTTACTTTTTGTCAAGACAAACAACACACTCAATGTGAGATGTATATGGAAACATATCTACTGGTTGTATCTTTATAACATCATATTTTGCTTTTGTTAACACTACTAAATCCCTTGCAAGAGTATCAGGATTACAAGAAATATAAACTACACGCTTTGGTGAAAGTGATATTAGGCTTTTTAAAAATCCCATACTACAGCCAGCACGTGGTGGGTCGGTGATTACTGTGTCTATTTTTTCCTTTTTTCGTGCAAGCTTTACCATAAATTTACCAGCATCTTCATTATAAAAGGCTGCATTACTGATGCCATTTAAAATAGCATTTTCCTTAGCATCCTTTGTTGCATCTAAATTGACCTCAACACCAATAACCTTTCTTGCATTTTTAGCCATTGTTAGCCCTATCGTTCCCGTGCCACAATATGCATCAAGCACGATTTCATTCCCAGTTAATGATGCATATTCATTAGCTAAACTGTATAAAACCTCAGCTTGTATAGGGTTGACTTGATAAAAGGAATTGGGGCTGATTCTAAATTTCAACCCACAAAGCTCATCGGTTATGTAACCATTACCATATAGAACATAATTCTCTTTCCCTAAAAATAGAGCTGTATCAGTTGGATTTATGTTCCATACAATTGTTGATATTTCCTTGTGTGCTTCTACTAAGTCCTTAACAAATTCATCTTTTGAAGGAAATTCACCCTTTTTAGTGACAATAACAACCATGATTTCGCCAGATTTAAAGCCTTTTCTTGTTAGCACATGGCGTAAAAATCCTTTTTTCGTATTTAAATCGTATGCTTTAATTTTGTATTTAACAGAGAGCTTTTTTATTGATTGAACAATTCTCTGCGCACACTTTTCTTCAAGCATACAATCTTTAACCTCAACTATTTTCTGTTTTGTCGATTGGTAAATGCCAGATATTATTCTTCCATTTTTATAAAAAAAGGCAGATTGCGACTTGTTTCTATAGTTACATGGATTTTCCATGCCAATTATTTCACTAACGTGACAAAAATGCCCAAGCAAACGAATCATCTTAACCTGTTTTAGCTGTAATTGCTCTTTATAGGTTAAATTTTGCAATTGACAGCCACTACATTTTTTTGAATATGGACATCTTTCCATTAATCGCCTTCTCCTTTCTTTTTTACCTAAAAAGTTATCTCGTTATTTTATTTAAAATCAATCCAAATGGATCCGATGCCACCTTTAAGTTTAATGTGATTTTGGCCGTTTCCACTACTGCTTAAATTCTTAACGCTTTCACCATCAATAGTGATGCTACCGAGTCCTTTTTCGACATCTATTTTATATTCGTCCTTGTTACCAATCAACTTTATATCAGATTCTCCTATGCCAAACTCAAAATTATTATCTCCTAATACAATTGCAGTCAAATTTAGTGCGCCAACTCCCATTTTTAAATCAAGGTTATTTAGCACACCACTTAAAATGGTAATCTCTCCTGCACCACCTTCAATATTGCCACTTGAATTAACATTAAGAGACACAAATGTAACCACGCCTGTACCAACCTGAAGCTCCAAAGTGTTCGCTATCAAGGTATCTGCGATTAAGTTTGCAGCACCAGTTTTAATGCTTACGTTATCAAACTTTTTTCCATTAGGCACATAAACCGTCAAAGTAGCGTTTGAATAACTACTATTGTTTTTTGCTTCGTCAACAATTGTCAAAATACCATTTTGTTCAGTCACTGACAAATATTTAAGATTGCTTTCTACTGAAAATTCATCCGCCGTTTTAATTTTAAAATCTGCTGCATTGATTTGTATGTTAAGGGCTTGAATTTCAGAAGCAACCTCATAAGTTTTCTTTTCGTCTAAAACCGCATTCTGCTTATTACATCCTACAAGACAAAAAAGTGAAATTGCAATTAAACACAGTGTTATTATCTTTTTCATTTCAAATTTTCCTTTATAAATTGTTTTTTCATTAAACATACAACACTTTCCACGTGGCTTGTTCTTGGGAACATATTAAATGGGTAAAGTGGCGATGATATTTCATAATCGCTTAAAAGTGATTTTATATCACGTGCTAATGTATCAGCATTACAAGAAACATAAACTATACGCTTTGGTTTTAGTCGCAACAAGGTTTCTATCATTAATGGCGAGCACCCCTTGCGTGGTGGGTCAACTATACATACATCAACCTTTTTATCAAAGTTTTTTGCATCAGTAGCTTCAAAGGTTATATTCTTTATGTCATTTAATTTCGCATTATATTTTGCATCCTTTACAGCCGACTCTACAATTTCAACTCCATATACTCTTGCGCCTGTTTCTTTTGCACAAATTATTCCTATTGTTCCTGTACCACAAAATAAATCTGCGCATGTATTATTTGGTGTTAAGCTTGCAAGCTCAATTGCTTTTTTATATAACTCTTCTGCACATTTGTGATTCACCTGATAAAACGAATTAGGAGAAATTCTAAAGTTCAAGCCACAAAGGGTATCATTTATATAGCCATCACCATAAAAGGTTTTAAATTTCGCTTTTTCGAGCGCAAAATCCTTTTCTTTATAAACAGAATATAATACCGTTTTTACATTTTTGAATTCATTTAACAACTTCATTGTATATTTTGTAATATCAGTAGCTTCGTAAAATATTGGACAAACCATAATTTCCGGTTCATTGTGAGAGCTTTTTCGCATATAAATTGCGCGTAGGCTTGTACCACTCAATTCATTTGCTGTAAATCTTGCTATTTTATCAAAAGCTTCATCGTTTAGCTGGCATTGTTTATGAAATACTATTTTATTTGTGCCACCTTGCATATACCCATACTCTTTATTTTTCACAAATAAAACAACCTTGTTTCTATACTTTTCAGATACAGGGGTAGCAATTTGCTCTATTTCCACATCAATACCGTGCTTTTTAAAGGCGTTTTTTAAATAATGCGCTTTTATCTCATTTTCATTTTCGAGAGAGGTGTTTAAAAACACACAACCACCACAGCTTTCATATACCTCGCAGGATGGGATTAGTCTGTTTTTTGATGTGGAAATGATTTTAGTTTTTTCAGCGTATGCAAATGTAGATTGAAGCTTAGCTATTCTAATTTCACAAACTTCACCCGCTAACGCATCCTTGACAAACACTACCATACCATCTATGTGACAAATACCATTTGAAAATATATTATTTTCCTCTATTTGCACTGTATATTCTCTGTTCATCTCAATCATTTTACCACTCCTCTCTTGAAAAAATACGTCAAATATATTATAATATATTTATCTTTGAATTTCAACTCTGAAAGGAGGATTTTTGATGTTTTTATGTCCTATATGCAAAAAAGAATTACATAAGCTAAGCTCATCGCTTAAATGTGAAAATAATCATTCCTTTGACTATTCAAAAAGTGGCTATGTAAATTTATTAAATCCAGGAAAGAAAAACAATGCAAAAGCCGGCGACTCCAAGGAAATGATACGCGCAAGAACTCGTTTTTTCGAAAGTAGCGCATATTCAAAAATTTGCAATACTCTTTCAAATATTGTTTCAACTATAAAAAACAATGTAATTATTGATGCTGGATGTGGCGAGGGATATTATACCCATCAAATTGCAAAAGTGCACACAGGGTCGCTTATTTTCGGCTTTGATGTGTCAAAGTTTGGTTGTGAGCATGGCGCAAAGATTGCAAAAAATGAAGGCCTCAGTTCACTACACTATGCTGTTTCAAACATCTTTGATTTACCACTTAAAGATAATTATGCTGATATAGTGCTTAGTGTTTTTGCACCGGTTGCAAGCGAAGAGTTTTTACGCATATTAAAAAGTGGAGGACATTTAGTAGTTGCCTCTGCAGGAATTAGCCACTTAGAAGGGCTTAAGCGCACAATTTATGACAGCTATTACCCTAACGAGGAGAAGTTTCCCTCTTATGAAGGATTTGACCTTTTAGAAGTAAAAAATTTGAAATATTCTACCAGAATTTTAGGCAATGACACCATAAATGCTTTGTTTACAATGACACCATACTACCACCGCACAAGCCTTGAAGACAAGGAAAAATTATCAAAGCTCAATGAGCTTACAACACTAATTGAGGTGAATTTTGCTATATACAAAAAAAGATAAAGCACTTGAAAATTCAAGTGCTTTTTTTCTTAAATATTTTTCTTTTAAGTTTTGATAAAAAGACAGGTAACTTGTGCCTATTAATCTTTTTTTGTATAGACCTTAGATAATCTTTGTGTTCCTTGCTATTTGTGTCCACCTTTTCTTCGCCAATGTAGATCTCCTTTGCAACAGCTTTTATGTTTTCTTTTAAAACACGATATTCTATTGCAGTTTCATTGTCTCCGCACATATTATAATAATCTTTTTTCACAGCAACAACGCGATGAAGCACAAACTGACCACTTGCACGCACAAACAATACAATGTCGCCTTTTTTTATTTCCTTTGGCTCAACTAAAACAACTGTACATTTTCCAGGCTCTAAAAGTGGTAACATACTTGTCCCATAAGGAGTCAGACGGAATTCTCCACCAGAAGAAATAACTTCTTCTATTATTGGCCAAAGCTCATTCAATTCAACCCTATTATTCAAGAATATTGTCTTTTACAAGATTAGAAATGAAAGCATCTACGTCCTTTGATACCTCTTCTCTTGTTGTTTCCTCATATTCATTTAAAAGCTTTTCAATTACCTCGTCTTTTGTAGCTCCAATTTCAAGCAGTTTCCATATAAATTTGCCTGTTTCATTCAAGCTAATCATTCCCTTAAATTCCTTGCTACGGTCACCAACGGCAACTACGAAGGTTTTCCCTGCTAAATCTCTCAATATAAATCCGTCTTTAATTTTCATCGTTTCCTCCATGCATTGTGGTATATGATAAAACTGCTGCTTCTGCTGAAATATTACAACCTAATTTCCATAATTTAACTGTTTTAAGCATTTTATCAACCATATCAAAGGTTTTAATAACCCCCTCAGCATCATTAGGCACTAATATTTGTTTCATTATTAAATTTACTGTGTCAATTGGCTGAAGTGCGCTAATTTTATTCTCATTTGCCCTTTCAAGAAAACAAATTCCACCTAATTCAGCACGTGTGTTAGTTTGCCACATTTCCTTGCCACACCAAGGTGTACCATATACATATAGCTTATCATCAACATATCTTAAAATTGGCTTGTCGCCATTAATTACATACACTTTATCACCTAATATTCTTTTCCAAAGTGCTATGTGTGTGCTTTTTCCTGTACCGCTTTTAGCAGTGAAAATATATGCTTTAGTGCCAACGCCAACCGCTGCACCATGCATAACAAATGCATCTTTATTTAAAAGGCAAAGACAAATTTCTCTATATACGCAGATATTCTCAATATATTCATCACTATATTGTGATTCATCCTCTATTTTTTGTCTTTCCTCATCTATCTTTTTTTGAGTTGGAAAAATTTGAAAATCAAAGCCTTCACCTGAGTATATATAGTCCTTGCAAAGCTGAAAAATATAACCATAAATATTGTGAATTTCAAACACAGTATCAACAATTTTAATTTTGAACATCGTTTTTACAGTCGTATTTTTACGGCCTCTCCTTCTAAAAATATACACCATTTAAAGTGTATCATATTTTGATTTTTTTGTCAATAGAGGCGATTATAATATTATAAATAAGTTGACATACATAATTTTATATGTTAAAATAATGGTGCTTATTTTTTCAAGGAGCATTATGATGAAAATTTCACTAATTATACCTTGCTATAATGAGGAGGCTTCACTCTCTACTTTTTATAGCGAGCTTATCAAGGTTAGCCAACAAATGGCTACTTATGAATTTGAATATCTATTTATTGATGATGGCTCTTCTGACTCTACTCTTTCTATAATTAAGGAATTTGCGCAAAACGATACACGTGTTAATTATATTTCATTATCAAAAAATTTCGGAAAAGAATCAGCAATGTATGCAGGCTTCTGTAATTCTACAGGTGACTATGTTGCCGTTTTAGATGCTGATATGCAAGACCCACCTTCTCTTTTACCTAAAATGGTTGAAATTTTACAAGAGGGCGAATATGATAGTGTTGCTACAAGACGTGTTACAAGAAAGGGAGAGTCTAAGATTCGCTCATTTTTTGCTAACTGGTTTTATAGGGTTTTCAACCACACAACTGATGTAAAAATTGTTAGTGGTGCGCGTGATTTTAGACTTATGAAACGCGAAATGGTTGATGCTATTATTTCCATGTGCGAAACCAATCGTTTTTCAAAAGGAATTTTTGGTTGGATAGGCTTTAAAACCTATTGGCTTCCATTTGAAAACATTGAAAGAGTTGCTGGAAAAAGCAAATGGAGCTTTTGGAAGCTACTAACATATGCATTTAATGGAATATTTAGCTTTTCAAATCGTGCACTTAAAATACCTTTTTATTTTAGTGCTCTTTCTGGAGTTGCCTCTATTGCCCCACTTGCTTATCTTATTTATCTTTGGGCAAATTTTGGATTTTCAATGGATAATACTGGATTTGTAGCTTCATTGATTTTATTCACCATTTTAATGGTTGGTTCGCTCTGCCTATTCTCCTTTGGAATTATTTCAGAGTATATCGCTAAGATTTTTGACGAGGTTAAAGGTAGGCCTCATTACATTGTTGCACAAACTAACAAAAAGGATGTTATCAAGAAATGAAGGAAAATGTTCACGAGGGACACAGAGGAAGATTAAAAGAAAGGTTTTTAGAGCAAGGAATTGATAATTTCGAGCCTCATAACATATTAGAGCTACTTCTCTTTTATTCTATTCCAAGAAAAGATACTAATGAAATCGCGCATGACCTACTTAAAAACTTTGGCACTTTAAAGGGCGTTTTTGATGCTGACTTTAATGACCTAATTAAGGTTGATGGAATCAAGGAAAACAGTGCTACTTTATTAAAGCTTATTCCTGCTATTGCAAGAGCTTATGCAACTGATAAATACTCATCAAATTATATTTTTGATACCGCCGAAAAGGTTGGCGAGTTCTTTCTTGATAAATTTGTTGGAGAAAAGAACGAAATTATTTATCTTCTATTACTCAATAATCGTTTTGAAATGCTCGACATTGTTAAATTACATGAGGGTTGCGTAAATTCAGCACAAATATCGCCAAGAAAGGTACTTGACTTAGTTGTTAAATACAATGCTTCAATGATAGTTTTGGCACATAACCACCCAGATGGTAATGCTTACCCCTCTATGGATGATATTGAAACAACTGCTGACCTTATGGCAACATTCAATATGGTAGATGTTAGACTACTTGAGCATTATGTTGTATCAAATAATGATTATTATACAATTATTCACTCAACCGATAGCCTAAGACGTCATAGCAAGGACAACAGAGATTTCTTTAGACGTTCAATTTATGAAGAATAAATGCCAAGCCTTGCTTGGCTATGCCTGCATAGTTAAATGGATATAATAAACCCCTCCTAAGGGTTAGTTATGGGTTCGATTCCCGTTGCGGGTGCCAAAATATAAGAGTACACTTTTTGTGTGCTCTTTTATTTTAACCTATTATTTCCTTTCAACGTGAGTCAAAGGGGTAACGGTGTTGAATAACAGTCCAGTGGACTGTTAGATCCGCCGGAAGACCGAGCCCGCAGGCGAGAACTATTCCCGTTGCGGATGCCAAAAAAGCATATCACAAAGATGTGCTATGGTTTTTTTAGTGCAAACAACCAATCGAACACATTTTGGATTGGGTTCGCATTTTTGACTAAGACCGCTCTCTGTTTGCAAGGATGTGCTCGGGCAAAAATAGTTTCCTTGGGAGCATTCCCATTAAATTGTCTAACTTGCGTCTATTTAAATGAAAAAATCCCCGACTAAGTCGAGGATTTTTCTTTTATTTTTATTAAGCTTATTCCAAGTAA
>JAZOCP010000071.1:0-3592 GCA_045596585.1 Eubacteriales bacterium | reverse complement strand
TAAGCTGTGACTTTCTTGGTCAAATGGAAAAGCATATTTTTGACGAGCACGCTTTTACAATTAGCTCTGGCAAAACCGTAATTTATGGCAAATGCTCAAAATGCGCAAAAATTTCCACAGAGCATACAAAAAAATGCGCCTGTGGGGACGGGCACAACCATTAAAAACAGAACAAATTTAAAAAAATTTATTTTTGGTATTGATTTTTTAAAATGTTTATGTTATAATGGCTATCGCTTATGATTAAATATAAAAATTGTCGGCAGATATTATTGTACGAAATTAATGGGCTTTCTGCTTGACAATGATAGGAGGAATTACATGGACGCAAGACAAATGTTGGCTTTCATGGCTGAAAAAGACGGAATTCAAGGAAAAGAAATATTCTTTCTAATAGCAAGTATTGTATTGCTTATTAGTGCTATTGTTCTTATAGTGGTTGTTCTTATTCAAAGCAACTCAGCAAAGGGACTTTCTGGTGCAATTGCAGGTGGTTCAGACACATTTTATGGTAGAACCAAGGGTAAGTCTATTGAAAAGAAGCTTGCAATAGTTACAATAGTTATTGCTATCGCTTTTGCTATTATCTCACTTTCCATATATGCACTTCAATCAAACCTAACATATGACGAATGGATTGAAAACATTTTTGGAAACATCAATAGCAGCACTAACACAAACACATCAACAGACAGCTTTGATGATGAGAAGACTGAGGGAACTGAGGACAACACACAAGGTGGCACAGAGGATGGCGCAACAGGCGGCACAGAGGGTGGCACAACAGGTGGCACTGAGGGTGGCGCAACAGGTGGCACTGAGGGTGGCACAGAAGGCAATGAATAATTAATACACTACCGCTTTGGAAGAATACCAAGGCGGTTTTGTTTATATTAAGAAAAGCAAAGGAGGAAAAAATGAATATTAATATTGAAGAATTAATTCTAAACACAGTTAGTGAGCGTGGTTATGTACCACTTTCACCACATGAAATGTTTTCACTATTTGATAATCTTGGATTTTCCGAGAGTGAATTTTGGCGCGCACTTTCCTCACTTGAGCTTGACTACAAGGTTGCATTTACTAAAAAAGGAAAAATTGCACGTGCAAGTGATATGGGCTATTTAAGTGGTACATTTTCAGCATCTGCCCGTGGTGATTTTGGCTTTGTTACAACAGAGGAGGGCGACTTTTTCGTTCCACCTAAGTTTACAAGCGGTGCATATCATGGCGATAGTGTCGTGATTAAAAAAATTGACTACCTTTCAAAATATTATGGCAAGGGTAACGAGGCAGAGATAATTGCAGTTACTCAAAAAAACATTAAAGAAATCGTTGGTACTCTCACCTTATATTCAAATGGCAGAAGACCTCTTGCATACGTAACACCTGAAAATGAAAGAATTCGTTTTAAAATAAAGCTTAGCACTAAAAATCTTGAGGCACAGGACGGCGACAAGGTTGTTTGCTTAGTTACAAGCTACCCAAAAAGTGCTGATGAATTTGCTTTAGGCGAAATTATCGAGTGCCTTGGTAGGGCTGACTCACTTGAGGGCAACTATCGTGCAATTTTACATGCAAATGGTATTACAACAAGCTTTAATGATAGAACCATAGAGGAGGCAAGGGCGGTAAGTGCCGAGCCAATTGATATTAGCGGAAGACTCGATTTAAGAGAGGAAACAATTTTTACAATTGACGGGGCAGACGCAAAGGACCTTGATGATGCAATTTCATTAAAGCAGGATGGGGATTATTATATTTTGGGCGTGCATATAGCGGACGTATCACACTACGTGCGCGCGGGCTCACAGCTTGACAAGGAAGCAATTGAAAGAGGCACAAGCGTTTATTTTACTGATAAGGTTGTGCCAATGCTACCAAAGGAATTGTCAAACGGAATATGCTCACTAAATGGTGGAGTTGACAGGCTTGCCATTTCTTGCTTTGTTACACTTAACAAAAGTGGAGAAATTATCTCTGCTGAAATTAAAAAGAGTGTAATCAATTCAAAAATTCGAGGCGTATATAGTGAGCTAAACGACATTCTTGAAAATGGCGAGAATAGTGAATTTTGCCCCAAATACAGACACGTAATCGATGATTTTTACAAAATGATGGAGCTTTATCGCATACTAAAGAGTAAAAGTGAGCGCAAGGGCGCTATGGAGCTTGAAAGTGATGAAAGCAAAATTATATTAGACGAAAATGGTCACCCAATTGATGTAGTAAAGCGTGAGCGTGGTGAGAGCGAAAAGCTAATTGAGCAATTTATGCTCTCGGCAAATGAGGCGGTTGCTACCTATCTATATAACGCAAGTGTGCCATGTGTATATCGTGTGCACGAGGAACCAGACCGCGAAAAAATCAATGCGTTTGCAGTGTTTGCAAGAAACTTAGGTGTAAACACAAGCCCACTAAACGCAAAAAATACAATAACACCAAATCAGCTTTCAAGAGTACTTGAAAGTGCTGAGGAAAAGGGCTATTTGTCTATTGTTTCAAGTGTTTTACTAAGAGCACTTATGAAGGCAAAATATTCCTCTGTCCAAAAATCTCACTTTGGACTTAATACAGAGTATTACTGTCACTTCACATCTCCAATTAGAAGATACCCAGACTTAACTGTCCATAGAATTTTAAAATCCTTCTTAGATGGTGAGCTTGATGAAAATACAGTAGAAAAATATGAAAGATTTGCAAATTTAAGCGCAGAGCTTTCAAGTGAAAATGAAATCAAGGCAGTCCACGCTGAGCGCGAAATTGACCAGCTATATAAATGCATTTATATGCAAGACCGCGAGGATGAGGAGTTTGAAGCGGTTATATGCTCAGTTACCTCGTTTGGCTTCTTTGCAAAAACAGAAAATCTATGTGAGGGCTTAGTTTCAATTGACGACCTCGGAAATGGATTTACCTTTGATAAGGATAACTACACACTATCTCGTGGCAAAACTACCTATCGCTTAGGCGCTAAGGTAAGGGTGCGTGTTGAGTCGGTTGATATTGCCTTAAGGCAAATTAATTTCACTCTTGTTAAGGAGAAAAAAGAAAGCACCGAGGAAGAAACGAACGAAGAGATAACCTCAAAAAACGAGCCAAGAGAAAGAAAGGTCGTACGTGACAAATCTCTTGTGCCAAAGAACAAACGCAAAAATCGTTCACGCGATACCTATCGCAAGCGCAAAAGATAAGATAGCAAGCCGAGCTTTTCGGCTTGCTTTTTTGTACAAAACAAATAAAAGATAATATGTATATGCATTAAATTAGAAAAAATTTCACAAAATATAAAAAATTTGAAAAAAATATTCCATTTTTATTTTAATTATGCTATAATACCAATGTGCGCGCATTTGACGTGCAAACATTTGTGCCGCAATTTTGTGGCAAAGTGCGTGAAAACGCACCCCCAAAGATAGTCAATTTATTATATGGAGGTACTTTAGATGAGTACAAAGAAGTATGTTTACCTTTTCTCAGAAGGTAACGCAAAGATGAGAGAAATTCTCGGCGGTAAGGGTGCTAACCTTGCTGAAATGACACACATCGGTCTTCCTGTTCCACAGGGCTTCACAATTTCTACTGAGGCTTG
>JAZOCP010000070.1:0-3004 GCA_045596585.1 Eubacteriales bacterium | reverse complement strand
TTTTATGGTTAGAATTTTAGTTTGTGAGGACGAGGTAGCGCTTAATAATTTAGTTTCGCGTTATTTAAGTGACGAGGGGTATGAGGTTGTGTCCTGCTTGAATGGTCAGGAGGGACTAAATGCTCTTGAGAGTGGTACCTTTAATTTAATCATTACTGATATTATGATGCCAAAGGTTGATGGCTTTAAGCTTGCTGAGGGTGTACGCTTAACTGATAAGACAACACCTATTATTTTTATGAGCGCAAAGGATGACAAGCCATCAAAAATGTATGGTTACAAGCTCGGAATTGACGACTATATAACAAAGCCATTTGATATTGACGAGCTTGTTATGAAGGTTAGCGCTATTTTAAGACGTGCGAAAATTGAGAGCCAAAAGGAAATTACAATTGGCAATTTCACTATGAATACTGAGGAGCACTCCGCCATTTGTGACGGAGAGGAAATTTCCTTAACAGTAAGAGAGTTTAATATTTTATTTAAGCTTCTTTCTTATCCTAAAAAGACATTTACTCGCTCACGTCTGATGGAGGAATTTTGGGACTTTGACTCCTCAGCAACATCGCGTACAGTTGATGTTTATATGGCAAAGCTACGCGATAAGACCGCTAACTGTGACGGGTTTGAAATTTTAACCGTTCACGGTCTTGGCTATAAGGTGGTGCTAAAATGAAGGGGAAAAGAAGAGCTAATTTAATAGGCTTTATATTGTTTTTCTTTACTGCTACCTTTACAGTAACTCTTGCCTTTATTGCTTTTAGCTTTACAAGTGATAAGCCAAAGCCAATAATTGCTATTTCCGTTTTATGCTCTATATTTTTTGTAGCAGTTGTGTTTTTTATTGCTGACTACATACGTAGAAAAATAATGATAGACAAGCCACTTAAAGAAATACTTAAGGCAACTGAGGAAATTGCCTCGGGTGATTTTGATACCAAGCTTACAACCACGCACACCCTTGAACAGTATAATGAGTTTGATTATATAAAGGAAAACTTAAATATAATGGCATCGGAGCTTGCTAAAAATGAGGTTTTAAAAACTGACTTTATATCTAACGTTTCTCACGAAATCAAGACCCCTGTGTCTGTAATCAAGAGCTACGCTTCTCTTTTAGAGAATGAAAATGACCCAGAAAAGAGGACTGAATATAGGCGCGAAATTTCACGTGCGTCCAATCGCCTATCAAGCCTTGTTGAAAACATTTTAAAATTAAACAAGCTTGAAAACCAGTCCTTAACTCTTGAGAAGCAAGAAATAAAGCTTGATGATATGCTTGGTGATTGTATTGTTTCCTTTGAGGGGCTTATCGAGAAAAAGAATCTTTTGCTCGAGTGTGAGATTGATGAGGTGACAATAGTTAGTTCTCCTATTCACCTTGAGATGGTATGGAACAACTTAATTTCAAACGCAATTAAATTTACAGAAAGGGGCGGCAAAATTTCTATTTCGCTTAAGAAAATAGATGGTTTTGCTTGTGTCACAGTTACCGACACTGGCTGTGGCATGGACCAAGAAACGGGAAAAAGAATTTTTGACAAATTCTATCAAGGCGACACCTCTCACTCAAGTGAGGGAAACGGGCTTGGCCTTGCCCTTGTTAAAAAGGTAATTGACACCCTTGGTGGAGAAATTTCAGTTAAAAGTGAGCTTGGTGTTGGAACAAGCTTTACTATTAAATTAAAATGAAGAAAATACTTGAATTTTTTAAAAAGCCACCCGTTTGGCTAATAATTATTACATTTGTACTTACAATATGCTTTGGTACTACTGCAATTGTACTTGCATGTCTTGGAATAGACGGAATCTTTACTTACGTATCATATGGCCTTGCCGGTGCTTTTCTCGCTTACTCTGTTTATATAATTGTAAGGTTGGCACCACATATGAAGGAAATAGTTATAAATATAATTAACCGTTTTTCCTTTTCAAAAAAGATAGTTTCTGAACGTGATTTTCGTGCAGTTGTCACCTCAACCGTATCCTTAGCGCTTAATATTGCATATGCGATATTTAATATTGTCGTTGCTATTCTTGCGGGTTCTCTTTGGTATGGAGCAATTGCCATTTACCACTCGTTTCTAATTATAATGCGTACAGATACGTTGCTTTCACGCAAGGGAAAAATGCGTGCAAGCTATATAAGAACGTCTGTTCTTTTAATTTTGCTTTCAGGCTTCCTTGGCTTGGCTGTTTGGCAGCTTGTTGCAAAGGACCTTGCCTTTGTACGCTTTGGTTGGACAATTTACGCCTATGCCGCATTTGCATTTTATAAAATTACTATGTCTATTATTAGTCTTGTTAAATCAAGAAAAAACACTTATACAACAAGGGCACTAAAGAGCGTTTCGTTAGCTGACGCGTTAGTTTCTATCCTTACGCTTCAAACCTCACTGCTCTATGCATTTTCAGGCTTAGAATTAAACAAGGTCGTCCCTAATTTAATTACAGGCATTTCTGTTTGCCTACTCACCCTTGCGCTTGGAATTATAATGCTAATTTTTTCAAAGAAAAGAAGTCCATTACAAAAGAAGGAAATAAATTTTAATGAACGAAAATAAATTCGACTACACCTACAAGGCGCCAACAGAGCGCGAAAGAAAAACAATTGAAAACATAAAAAGTCAATACGAAATAAAGGAGCTACCATCCTCAGCATACCAACGCGTTGTATCACTTGACAAAAAAATTAAAAAAACAGCTACTTGCATATCAATTATTCTTGGCACAATAGGTACTTTGATTTTTGGACTGGGCTTAACCTGTGTGCTTGAGTGGGGGCTATATGTATGGGGAATTATAATTGCCGTTGTTGGTGCAATTCCCACTTCACTTGCTTTCTTCGCTTATAATTCTATGATTAAGCGTGGCAAGAAAAAATACGGAGAGGAAATTTTACGACTTTCCAGTGAAATTTTAGAAAAAAAGGATTAGTTTTACAAACATTTAACAACCTTTTACAAAACTCTTACATTTTTTAAAAACTCCAAAAACAAACGAA
>JAZOCP010000069.1:0-2457 GCA_045596585.1 Eubacteriales bacterium | reverse complement strand
GGTGCTAACTGAGGATGGATCAATTGTGGCAAGCGTTAAGGTTAAAAACACAGGCAACCTTAAGGCAAAGGAAATCGTACAGCTTTACATAAGAGATTTAGTTGGCTCTCTTGTGCGTCCAATCAAGGAGCTAAAGGGCTTTGAAAAAATCGAGCTTTTGCCAAATGAAGAAAAAACTGTTGAATTCGTAATTAACGAGAGCTTGTTAAAATTTGTAAAACGAGATTTGACCTATGGCGCAGAAGAAGGAGATTTTCAAGTATTTATAGGTAAGGATAGCCGTTGCCAGCCCTTCGATGAGTTCAAGCTCATAAAGAAAATCCTTTAATGCTCATATCAAAAAACAGAATATAAGAAAGGATAGGGAAATAACTCTATCCTTTTGCTTTTTATAAAGCATAAGCTGCTTTGGGCAATCAAAAAAGGACTACTAAATAATGAGTAATCCGTTAGATAAACAAAAATGACTAAGTCGACATCGCAATCCCGTGAGTTCAACTTAGTCATAGGTGGTCGAAGTGCCCCAACCCCAGTTGAACACCCTGTGAAAAAGTGAGATAAACCCTTATGGTAAAAGGAAATTTGGGACTTTTTCGTGAGACAGGGTTTTTAAAAATATATTGTAAAAAGGCATCAAAAGTGGTGCATTTTAAAAATTAGGATTGTTTTCACATATTGAAAAAAATTGACTACATATTATTATACCGAAAATTTGAAAATATCTTGTATAATTTAAGTAGGTATGATATAATTTTTTTAATGTTAAGCATTGAATTTTGTA
The DNA here is from genome assembly GCA_045596585.1 of Eubacteriales bacterium. Lineage (GTDB taxonomy): Bacteria > Bacillota > Clostridia > Oscillospirales > CAG-272 > RGIG2000. Next base: position 1,676 of record JAZOCP010000069.1, on the reverse strand, counting down.
TAAGGAGAAGAAATGAGCATTAAAACAAAAATTGCTATAGCAAAGCCCTTTGAGGGAAAACCACAAATAAACTTACCATCAATAATAGGTGCATCAAGTAAAAAGCCAATTTTAGTAAGAATTGCCACAATCGGACAAAGACCTATTGAGTATGAAGCGATAGATTTACCTGATAGCATAAGCTTAAAGGATAATATTTTGCAAGGAACGATCGAAAATGATGGTAATTATGAAATAACGCTGATAGCGAAAAATGCTCTTGGTACGGATGAAAAGAAAATCATTTTTGAAATTAAGGATCAAAATGTGCTTGTAACCCCCCTTTTAGGCTTTACCACATGGAATGCATTTGAATCAGCTGTTACTCAAGATGATGTGGAAAATATCGCTTCTCGCTTAGTAGAGCTTGGCATAACCGAATATGGTTATAGCTATGTGAATACCGATTCGGGTTGGCAGGAGAAATACGGTGGAAAGCACGATGCAATAATGCCAAACAGAAAATTCCCCAATATGAGAAGAATGACGGATAAAATACATTCCTACGGTTTAAAATGTGGCATTTATTCAACTCCTATGTTAGCTGCATGGGGTTGTCCAAATGAGCTTACATCAATACCCGGATGTACACAAGGCGAGGCTGATCATCGCTTTGCATTGACAAACGGAGGAATAGGTGTTATTCATAAGGAAAGAAATAACGCAATTCAATGGAACGAATGGGGCTTTGATTATTTAAAGTATGACTGGGCGCCAACTGACCCTATAAACGCAGACCTTATGCGTACGGAGCTTACTCAGCTTGACCGTGACTTTGGATTTTGTGTAACTGTAAGAGCAATTAAAGAGTATTCAAATTATTGGTCTAAATATTGTAATTCATATAGGTCAAATCCCGATACCCTTAGCAACTGGGACAATCTTGTTGAAATTTACGAAACATATTTTGATTTTGTAGATTATATTTGCAAGGGGCATTATTTTGACCTTGATATGCTTGACTTTGGCACGTGCAGACTTCACACAATGTGGAATTGCTTAACTGACGACGAAAAAATTATGGAATTTTCAATGAGAGCATTCTTGAATTCCCCTATTCAAATTAGCAGTACTCTTGAGAATATAACCGATTTTGAGTTGTCAGTATATTGCAATGATGAAATTTTAGCTATAAATCAGGATTGCGCTTTTAATACTTCGAAATTAATATCAAGAGTAAAAGAAGAAAACAGATATTTTGATATACTTGAAAAGGAGTTAGAGGACGGAGCATTTGCTTATGCGTTTTTTAATCTTGGTAAAATCAGTGAAAATCTAACTGTTTCCCTTGATGAAAATGGCGAGGTAAGAGACCTTTGGGCAAAGGAAAATATAAAACACCAAGGAAACCTGCTCCTTGAAATTCCATCACATACTTCAAAAATAATAAAATCAACTACAAAGATTTTATTTAAATAGTTAATCAAAAAGGATAGAGCAAGAAGCTCTATCCTTTTTTTGTTGACAAACAAAAATGACTAAGTCATCATCACGGTCCCGTGTGTCAGGCTTAGTCATAGGTGGTCGAAATGCGGAGCTGACATCGCGTACTACGTTGCTCGTAACACTTCGCAGCCTCTGATGTGCGAGCTATCACGCGAACCCCCAAAGCTCATACTTCGCTTCGGGGAACCCCT
>JAZOCP010000068.1:0-4493 GCA_045596585.1 Eubacteriales bacterium | reverse complement strand
ACCAAATGTAGAGGAGTGCTTTAGCGACAAGGCACATCCAAATGCTTTTGGCTCTTTAATGTATAGCGCTAATTTGATTAAGCAAATAAAAAAGCTGAAATTTTAGAAGTGTGTAATAAATCTCAAATAACTAAAAGCCGTCTAAATGACGGCTTTTAGTTATGCTTTGAAAGCTGATTGAAGTAAAAATAAAGAGCAATTTATAATTTACTTTTACGATACGCGCTGGGCGAGATGCCCATATGCTTTTTAAACATTCTGCTGAAATATAGGGCATCCCCAATGCCACATAATTTAGCAATTTCAGAAATACTATAATTGGTATTAATTAATAAATGGGAGCTTTTATCTATGATTAGCTTAGCGTAATACTCTTGAGGTGAAACACCAAAGTTTTTCTTGAAAAGCCGTATAAAATAAAATTCACTTAATTCGCAAAGCTTTGAAAGTTCTTTATTGGAACGCCTTATGTGACATTCGGACTTCATAATTTGAATGGCTTTATGAAGCTTTGATGATTCATTGTTTTTCTTTTCTTCTTGACTGACATGCTTCATTATATGAGCAATAATTGTTATAAGCATACCATCTAGTGACAGCTCGGCAAATTTCTCCTCAGCGGGGGAGCCGCTCCACAGACTGTGGCAAAAATGCTCAATTTCGGGGAAAGCTCCTATGTGGTATGAGCGCTTTTTGAAAAATGAAAGCATTTTTCCCACCTCGCTACCGGTGAAAAGAATCCAATAATGTGTTGTTTTTTCACCATCTATGGTATATCTCTGTGGCTCGTTGGGTCTGAATAAGCAAATATCTCCACTTGTGAGATTGAGCTTTTTGCCCTGCTCGTGTATGGTTAGAGTACCATATGCAACATAAATAAGCTGATAGTCAGGTCTGCCGTTTTTACGGCGAATGGATAATTTTGAGTGATCTGCACAATATCCAAAGTCATTAATGTAGATAAATCTATCAGTATCAGTATGGTTTTCCCCGTTTGATTTGCCGGAATAATAGTATGGTTTTCCTGAATAATCGTACATTGTTATCCCTCCTTTTCAAAATGATTATATCACAAAATAGCAGTTTTGTCCATATGATGCAAAAAAATCCTATTGTATTTTATAAATCTCAATGCTATAATCAACTTGTAAAGCTATATTATAAATAAGGTTTTAGTTTTCTGTATGACAGGAAAATGAGCAAAGCATAAGGGGTTTGTGCCTTCATGATTTGCAAAACGTAAGAAAGGACTACTCATAACAATGTCAATTCCAAGACCAGAGCATCCCAACCCCCAATTTGAAAGAGAAGACTGGGTGAATTTAAATGGAGAATGGGAGTTTGAGCTTGATCGTGGTATTAGTGGTCGTGATAGAAAATTCTACGAAAGAGAGCATCTTGACTCTAAAATCATAGTTCCGTTTTGCCCCGAAAGTGTTTTGTCGGGTATCGGCAATACGGATTATCTTAACTGCGTTTGGTATCTTAAGAGAGTAAAAATCAAAAGGTGCAACAAAAGAGTAATTTTGCACTTTGGTGCAGTTGATTACGAAAGCTATATTTACATTAATCATAAAGAGGTTTATCACAATATCGGTGGTTACGTTGGCTTTGATATTGATATAACCGACTATGTAAAAATGGGTAAGGAAAACATAATTACCATATGCGCCATTGACACTCATCCAAACGGAAAGGCATCAGGAAAGCAGTGCGAAAACTACTATTCTATTGAGTGCTGTTATACTCGTACAACCGGCATTTGGCAAACTGTGTGGCTTGAATACGTTGAAAAAAATTACATAAAAAGCGTAAGATACTATACCTCAATAGAGCAAAAAAACGTTCAAATTGAAGTGGAAGCACAAGGAAGTGAAGAATTCAAGGCAACAGCCTCCTACAAAGGCAAAAAAATGGGGGACGTGTGCGTAAAATTAAAATCAGGCATTAACCATTTGACGCTTAATTTAAGTGAGCTTCATTTGTGGGAAGCAGGAAAAGGCAGACTTTATGACCTTGAGCTGACCTATGGCAAGGACAGGGTAAAGAGTTATTTTGGTATTCGCTCAACTGCCTTCGATAACAGAAACTATTTATTAAACGGAAGGCCTTTGTTCCTTCGTACAGTTCTTGACCAAGGCTACTATAAGGAAGGCATATACACAGCAAAGGACGAAGAAGAGCTACATAGAGATATACAGTTATCGCTTGAGGCGGGCTTTAATGGCGCAAGATTACACCAAAAGGTGTTCGAGCCAAGATTTTTGTATCACTGTGATAAAATGGGTTATCTTGTGTTTGGGGAATCTCCTAATGCTCATCTTGACTATTCAAAAATGGAACAGCTAACTCCGTTTTTGTTAGAATGGCAAAGGGCGGTTAAGCGTGATTTCAACCATCCGTCGATAATCGGCTGGTGTCCGCTTAATGAAACATGGGACTGGGAAAACAGACATCAAAATGATGATTTCGTAAGAGCATTGTACTATTCAACGAAAGCAATGGATACAACTCGTCCTTGTATAGGCACAAGTGGTAACTATCAGGTTGTTTCCGATATTTATGACCTTCACGATTATATTCAGGATGTAAAGGATTTTGAAGGCATTTATCTTGCAAAAAGCCAAGAAGAAATGCTTGAAAATTACGATAATCATCCTTGGCACGGTGGAGTATCTAAATATCAGAAATCTACTGACTACTGCGATATGGCGCTATTTTTAAGCGAATTTGGCGGTATTCGTTGGGACATTGACGGAGTTGAAGGTGGCTGGGGCTACGGCAACGCACCGAAAACCGAGGAAGAATTCTTGCAAAGATTTGAGGGCTTGACAAGCGCACTTATTAACTGCCCATATATATGTGGCTTTTGCTACACTCAGCTTTATGACATTGAGCAAGAGGTAAATGGACTTTATACATATGAAAGAAAGCCAAAGTTTGATGTGCAAAAAATTAAATCAATAATACAGGCGAAAAAAAGTACTAATTAAGTATTACATGAGAATATTCATCGCATTTTTTAAATAAAAATTTGAAGAGGAGAATTGAAATGAAAAAGAAAATTTTTCTAATCACTGCAATGGTTGCATTGCTTATTTGCGTTTTCGCAATTACAGTTAGTGCAGCAAATGAAGTAACCTTGACAGATGGCACAACGGCTAATCTCGAAAACGTATTCAATGTAGATGGTAGCACAGTAAACGGCTTTAAAACGGGTTATTCAAAGGATAATGTAAAGGACGTTGTGTTTCCATCTTCCATTACTACTGTAAAAAACGTTTCTTTTGAAAACTCGACCGTGCTTGAAACAGCTACCTTTGAAGCATTTGAGACACTTGAACTTGATAACGTTAGTTTTAAGGCGTCATCCATTCAAAAGGCAACCTTTAATCCTGAATGTGTACTGAACTACAAGAGTGGTACCTTTTATGGCTGTAAAAGCATGACTGAAATAACCTTCCCTAAATTTTTGGGACTTACAGGCAACTGTTTTCAAAGCAACAGCAATATGGAGCCTACAAACGGTATTGTATTTGTAGAGGGCATTACTACAATTAATTGTCACATATTTAATGGATGCACAAAAGTAGGTGGCACCGTTGCCATCCCAGCATCTGTAAAGGAAATAAAGGAAGGTACGTTTTCTGGTACTTCAATCACAGCCTTTGATTTCAGTAAGTGTGTAAACCTGACTTCAATGGGCGGTGGCTATGGTACAACCTTTAATAACATAGATACTATTACAAGCTATGATTTTAGTGCTTGCACAAACCTGACAGAATTCAAAGGTGGCTCTATGTTCGAGGGAAGCGCTGAATTAACAGAGATAATATTACCTCCTAATTTGACAAAAATTCCATCCAAGACTTTAGCGCATTGCTATAAATTGCAATCTGTTGTAATTCCTGCATCAGTAACCGAAATAGTAAGCGAAGCCTTCCACTCTGCAAGAGCTGGTCAAACAGTAAAAACCTTTACAATGTATATTCAAGGAAATGTTAAGCTTGATACAAAATACGTTTTCCGTGATACAAGCGCGAAGATAGAGCTTGTTTTGCTTGGCGATAGCATTACTGCAGAGCAGTTTAAGACTACAAACGCAGGTATAGATATTGTTCAAAATGGCAGCCACTCTCCTATGAATAATATAGCTATTGTTGATTATAAAGACCCTGCAAGTCCTTGGACATACCAGGTTGGTCAATCAATAACAAACCACGTTATCGTTGAAAATTACTGCACACCTCTTGCTTTAACGGGAGAGCATAAAATAGTCGCTAATCCTTGTGTAATCAACTGCACCAGCTGTGGATTGTTGGAAGCGAAAGAAAATCCTGAGCATAATGAGACTGTATCCATTGAATATGAAAACGGCTATGGCAAAGAAGGCTCTAAAATCGTTTATTGCACAAATGAAGGATGCAAGCATAATGTAACAGAGAAAGTAGAAGCCTTATTTATATGTCTTGGCTATTCATTTGATGAAAATG
>JAZOCP010000067.1:0-3815 GCA_045596585.1 Eubacteriales bacterium | reverse complement strand
CACAGCTTGGATGCGCATATACTTGACATTAACACCAAAAGATGGTACTATAAAATTACATACTTTTGTATGCAAAATTATATTTTAGGGGAGAAAAATACTATGGCAAAGGAACTTACATCACAGCTATGCAAAGAATTTGCATTGGCTTCAGCTATGGCAATTAAGCAAGATGCTTTAAGAAATATTGAAAAAGGTGCAGGTCCAAATGGCACACTCACATTTGGCACTAATAATGGATACGATAGTATAGCCTTGTATGGTTTGCTTGGCCCATCTAAAGAGGGTAAGCAAATAATGGAAGAAATGATGCAAGAGGTAAATAGTGTTCGACTTGGACTAACCTTTAAAAAGAAGTCAAAGACTGAATTTAGTGTAACATATTTTCCTACAATTGATCGAGAGTATGATATGCAATATTTAATCAGTGACCTCTACAATCAGATTGGTGAAATGAATAAAAATGGTAAGCTTGATGATATTATAGAAACAATAGAAAGTAATCTTGATGATCACATTGAAACTCTTTGGAAAAAAGATGGTTGTTATTGTAGTGGTATAGGTTATTCAAAGACCATTGAAGAAAGATGCATTTTAGGTGAGGTTCGTGTGCTAAAAAATGGTGAAGGGTATAAGGCTGAGGTTATGTCAGTTATTGGCACCATTTTCCCTGGTTTTGATAAACAAATTAATGATTGCATAGGCAGATTTAAGACTGCATATAGTGATGATGTTGCTACTGTAAAGGTTGAGCCATTAGGTCATGCAATGGCAATTTATTGCTCAATCGATTGTGCAAATGAAGAGGAGATTGTTGGCAAGGTCGAGTTTTTAAAGAAGAGAATGGGAGCAATATATAAATCGTCAGAAATGCAACAAATGTTTATGTTTACACAAGAAATTTATGAGGATTACAATATAGGTGACTAATAAAAAGGCGTGCAAGCTTAATTGCTTGCACGCTTCTTTTATGTGTTAATAATTTTATAAATCTCATTTTTAGGTAAGCCTCTGTCCTTAGCAACAGCCTTGATTGCGTCCATTTTCTTCATTTCCTGGGAAATATAGTAATCAACATGCTCGCTAATCGTCATGTCCTTCCAAAAGGCATTATCGTTTATTTCAGTCTTTGAGGCGCCCTCTAAAACTAAAACATATTCACCTCTTGGCGCGTTTTCCTTGTAATACTCTATAGCGCCAGATAAGGTCAGCCTTAAAATCTCCTCGTTTAGCTTTGTGAGCTCTCGGCAAAGGGAGATTTTTCTTTCCCCAAAAACAGAGTAAAGGTCCTCAAGTGTTTTAACTAATTTATGAGGTGCTTCGTAAAAAATAGTGGTACGCGTGTCGAATTTTATCTCATTTAGTCGTTCAAATCGTTCGTTTTTATTTGTGCTTAAAAAGCCCTCAAAGCAAAACCTACCGGTCGGAAGGGCGGAGAGCGCAAGCGCATTTACAACAGCTGAACAACCGGGTATTGATGTAACAGTAATACCTCTTTCGGCACACAAAACAACTAAGTCCTCTCCAGGGTCAGAAATGGCAGGCGTGCCAGCATCGGTAACAAGCGCACAGGACTCACCACCGAGTAAACGCTCAATAATTACCTCACCACGTTCTCTTTTGTTGTGCTCAAAATAACTAACCATAGGCTTTGATATTCCAAAATAAGCAAGTAGCTTGCCACTGTTTCTTGTGTCCTCGGCTGCAACAAAATCAACCTCGGATAGCACCTTTAGTGCACGTTCACTAATATCTGAAAGGTTGCCAATAGGTGTTGCAACAAGGTAAAGAGTGCCACCAACTATTTTGTTTTTGTCCTCGTGAAAGGCATTTCTTGGCTCCTTGTTTCTCATCTTAATCTCCTATTTGACAATTTTTATATATTTCTTCAAACTCATCTGTATATTCAGTAGAGCCATTTTTGTAGATATAAACAGGCTTATCAACTACAAGCCCACTCTTTCCTCCAAGTTTAGCTGAAATTAACAAAAGAGAAGGGGGAGTGGCTGAATTTGCATGTATAAAGGTGAGCCTTTTAGGCTCTAAATTATTTGATTTAAGCGCGTAAATTAGGTCAGGGAGTCTATCGGGACGATATACCACGTAAAAATCTCCACCATGCTTTAAAAGTCTTTTTGCACACGCGCAAAAGTCCCCAATATCACCGAAAATCTCGTGACGAGAAATATTTTTTTCTAAGCATTGGTTTAATTTGCCCGAGTCCGATTTCATATAAGGTGGATTTGAAAATACAAAATCAACCTCACCGTCGATATCGGTTGAATTTACTTCACGTAAATCCTTAGATATCACCCTAAAGCACTCACTTAACTGATTAAGCTCTCCATTTCTTGTGGCTATATCAGCAATAATTTCTTGAACCTCAATGCCGATTATCTCCTTTGCCTTGCCCTTGGTTAAGGCGAGAAGAGAAATCACACCTGACCCGCAGCCAAGCTCAACGCCACGCCCTTTTGTGCGCTTCTTTAGGTATGCGCTAAGCAAGTAAGCGTCTGTGCCAAAGGTTAATGAATCGCTTTTTTCAATAAGCCTTAAGCTTTCGTTTATTTCGTTTATTCTTTCGTTTTCTTTAAGTATCATATGTGTCCTTGTTTATGGCTTAGTATTAAGAAAGGACCCTTGCGTTTGTGCAAAGGTCCAAGCTAATAGTACTTTATAATTGCTTACTATCTTTCCACACATAGTAAGTTGTTATGTACAAAATTATTCCTCAACAGGAGCGCTAACAGGGCATGAGCCTGCGCAAGCACCACAAGAAATACATTCGTCAGCGTTGATAACGTAGATGCCGTCACCTTCTGTGATACAACCACAAGGACAAGCGTCAGCACAAGCGCCACAAGCGATGCAATCGTCAGTAATCTTATAAGCCACGATGAACACCTCCATAAAAATTTTACAATACTATTGTACCACAAAAAAATAATTTGTCAATAATATTCGCTAATTTTATATAATAAAATGAATTATTCGGCAGATTTTTCTTCTGCTTTTTCTTCGCCCTTTTCCTTTGGCTTAGCTGTGATTTTAGCATCATCACGATGATAGGTTTTAATATTGTCCATTATTTTAACCTTAATAAAGCCAGTTAAAGGAGAAATTTCTACAACCTCGCCAACCCCGTCTGCAACCTTTACATATGAGCCAACAGGTGGTGTGTTTTTAATTTCAGCCTGATATGTTTCATGCTCAAAGCGTAAGCAACACATAAGTCTGCCACAAGCACCAGAAATTTTTTGTGAGTTTAAGGAAAGATTTTGTTCCTTCGCCATTTTAATTGATACCTGACAAAAATCTGGTAAAAATGTGCAACAGCAGAATGGCCTACCGCAAACACCTAAGCCACCCATAAACTTTGTTTCATCACGAATACCGATTTGACGAAGCTCAATTCTGGTTTTAAATGTAGAAGCTAAGTCTTTTACAAGCTCACGGAAATCAATTCTACCATCAGCTGTGAAGTAAAATGTAAGCTTAGCCATATCAAATGTATATTCAGCCTCTATTAGCTTCATGTCAAGCCCATGTGCAGAAATTTTAGTGTGACAAAGCTTGAGCGCCTCTGCCTCTTTTGCTTTGATTTGCTCGTAAGTCTTTATATCTTCCTCAGTAGCAATTCTAATAACAGGGCGAAGTGGTGGTACAAGCTCACTGCTTGGTACCTTTTTGTTTTCACAAGCAACCTTGCCAAATTCAAGACCACGAGAGGTCTCAACTATTAAGCTATCAGTTGGCTTTGCTATATTTCCATTAGGCTCAAAGTAGTAGGTTTTACCACCATCCTTAAAACGGAC
>JAZOCP010000066.1:0-2989 GCA_045596585.1 Eubacteriales bacterium | reverse complement strand
TAATATTTTTATTCGAAAAAATATAATCTATTCGTTTGTCTTCCCTTTCTCCATTCCAACCATCAATTTCACCCTTTACGGTAATTCCATTGTCTATTTCCTTCGCTATCATATAGGTGTCAAAATATTCTTTAGAAATTATCTCATAAGCATTACTTTTTGGTGTTATATTAAAATCTCCCATCACAAAAACACTATTTTTACTTTGTGTAATCTTTAAAAGCTCATGCCATTCATGCAAAAATGGCGAATCACTATCATGTTCTTTATTAAAATGCACGGAATAAAACCAAGTTTCGTTGGCTCTTATTCCTAATGCAAAACGTGTTTTATAATTCTTATACTCATTAATTCTGCTAATCTGAATTAATTCCGTTGAAGATATTTCTTTTTTTGATAAAATAGCTATTCCTTCATCATAGCTTTCATATGCTTTTTTGAATCCAGCATAGGCTGCAAAATATTTAAGGCTGTGTCTTTCAAGACAGGAGAGTATCTTTATAAGATAATTACCTTTTTTTATTGGGATTTCACCTAACAGCATTATCTTACTGTCGCAATCTACTATTTCACCTGTAATAGGCTGCATTACCTCCTGTAATGCAATTATATCTGGTTGATATTTTAATATTGCATTACAAAAGGTATCTATTCTGTCATCACATTTTTCATCAATAACACTATGAGTGTTTAATGTTAGTAATCTCATAATATATCATTAATATCGGATTTTAATACATCCGCCTTTGGCCCATATACTGCTTGTATGCCATTTCCTTTTTTGAAAAGGCCAAGTGCACCGTTTTCTCTCCATTGATCAACGGATGCAACCTTTTCTGGGTCTTTCACCGTAACTCTAAGTCTAGTCATACATGCATCAACTAATTCTATATTATCTCGTCCACCAAGAAGCTCTATTATTTTTTCTGCCTGTGAGGAAACTGATGTTGTAGTAGTTTTAGTAGTTGTTATTGTGGTTGTACTAACCTTGGTTTCGTTATTTACCTCTGTTTCCATGTCAGATGCTATATCTGAATAATTGCCTAAACGACCTGGTGTTGCGTATTTGAATCTGCCAATCATAAAGTATGCAACAAAATATCCAATGACAAAAAATAAAATACACATTAATACAAAATTAAAAACATCCCAACCAAGACCAGCTTTAAAGGACATAGGCAACCTTGTAAACAGCTCAATACTACCAAACGAGTGTAATCGTAGATTTAATATTCCTGCAGATGCAAATGCAAGTCCTTGTATAATTGCATAGACAATATAAAGAGGGATAGCTGAAAACATGAACATATATTCAAATGGTTCAGTAACACCAGTTAAAAAGACAGCTAATGCGGTTGATATAAACATTGAACGATATTTTGTTCGCTTATCCCTATCAATTCTCCTGTACATAGCAAGTCCAACACCTAACAAAAGACCCATTGAACCAATCATTTGTCCAACCTTAAAGCGTGCAGGGGTGATGCTTGTTAATAGTGTTTCATATGAAGCCATATCGCCAGCATTTTTGAAGTTAATAAGGTCATTAATCCACGCAAACCATAGTGGGTCCTGACCATAAACCACGCTTCCAGCATTTACACCTGTTTGAATTATATAGCTACCACCAAATGAGGTATAATTCATCGGAATTGTTAACATATGGTGTAAGCCAAATGGCAATAAAAGTCTTTCAAGTGTACCATAAATAAATGGTGCTAAAACAGGTGATGTATCAGCTGAATTTGCAATCCAAATACCGAAGGAATTAATACCAAACTGAATAAGTGGCCAAATTAGTGCAAACAAGAGTGCTATAACAAGTGAAACGCCAATTACAACAATTGGCACAAAGCGCTTACCATTAAAGAATGACAACGCATCTGGTAGCTTTCTGAAATTATAGAACTTATTATAAACTATTCCACCTGCAAAGCCGGCTATAATACCGACAAAAACACCTGCGTTTAAGGCTGGTGAGCCAAGCACTGAGGTAAAATAGCCCTCAACTGCAATTTCTTGTCCAAAAATAGTGTGCACAACAGCATTCGGGTCAGATAGCATATCGTTAGTAACTCCAAAGAGACTACCTGTGATATTGTTTATCAAAATGAATGAAAGTAGAGCTGCAAATGCGCCCCCTGCCCTGTCCTTAGCCCAAGAGCCACCTATTGCCACGGCAAATAAAATGTTTAGATTAGTTATTACTGCCCAACCAATGTTTTCAACTACTACTCCAACAGCATCAAGCCAGACAACGTCTGTCATACCTATCAGCTTACCAATGCTTATCATAATACCAGCCGCAGGCATAACAGCAATAACAACCATTAAAACCTTGCCAAGCTTTTGCAAAAAGTCAAATGCTTTATTGTCCCTTGAAAACCATTTTCTTTTTTCAATAACGGTTTCACTTTTAGTACTCATAATATTCTCCTTTGATTTTTATCAAAGGTTATTATTGACAATTTTGCTTATTTAATACTACAAAACAAAAAATGAGCGCGTTTTGCGCTCATTTTAATTATTTATCATTCTATCGAAAGCATTTATATCGTAAAGATATACCTTGTCGTTAATTTTATCACCATTGTCTATTGGCATTGAATGCTTTGTATCTTTTACGGTGTTAGGTAATTTCCTAAATAGTAAAATGTTTTTTGTGTTTTCTTTGAAATCCTCGTCGTGCCAAAAGAAATATTCTTCTCCTGCCTTTTTAGTCTGCACATTAGGAGAAACAATATATTTTTGACCAACAGTAGGTTTTGTTAAAGCCGACCTTGTATGCTTATAAAGCTTAACTGTATTTTCATCCTCAAATAGATATGTAACAAAGGAATTTTTTCTCTTTGCAATATAAATATTCAGCGTTTCATTTTCTTTTTTTACCGAAAGATGATAATTTTTGCTATTTTTAAAATTAGGCAAGAAATGGAACTGCATTACCTCGTATCCATTTTTAACAAGTAGCTTCTTTATTTTTAAAATG
>JAZOCP010000065.1:0-3199 GCA_045596585.1 Eubacteriales bacterium | reverse complement strand
CAATACCCTTAGCAAGTCTATTTGGATTTGCCTTAAGCTCCTTAACCTCGGCAATAAGCAATACGCTTTCAAGAAGGTCATCAATACCCATCTTTGTGTGTGCAGATACAGGAATACACATAATATCGCCACCCCATTCCTCAGGAACAAGGTCGTACTTTGTCAATTCCTGCTTAATATTCTCAGGATTTGCAGTTGGCTTATCCATCTTATTGATAGCAACAACGATATCAACACCTGCAGCCTTAGCATGGTTGATAGCCTCAACTGTTTGAGGCATAATTCCGTCATCTGCTGCAACAACGATAATAGCAATATCAGTTGCCATAGCACCACGAAGACGCATAGCAGTAAACGCCTCGTGACCTGGGGTATCAAGGAATGTAATATCCTTGCCATTGATATTTACTCTGTAAGCACCAATGTGCTGAGTAATACCACCAGCCTCGCCTGTTGTAACATTTGAGTGTCTGATAGCATCAAGAAGAGAAGTCTTACCATGGTCAACGTGACCCATTACACAAACAACAGGAGCGCGCTCGGTAAGTGTGTCCGGTGCGTCCTCTTCCTCTTCAAATAGCTTTTCCTCAATAGTAACAACAACCTCTTTTGAAACCTTAACACCAAGCTCGTCAGCGATAAGATAAGCTGTGTCGTAGTCAACAACCTCGTTAACAGTTGCCATAACGCCCATCATAAAGAGCTTTTTAACAACTTCGTTTGCGTTAACCTTTAATCTTGTAGCAAGCTCACCAACGGAAATTTCATCAGGAACAGTAATTGAAAGCTGTGTGTTCTTAGCCTTTTCAAATACCTCACGCTTAATTTTTTCCATAGCCAAGCGCTCTTTTTCCTTCTTAGAGTTTACATCTCTGTTGTTTTGTTTCTTTAATTTCTGCTTAGATGAGCCTTGATTAAAGTGACCATAGCTTGACTCGTATGAATCATTCTTTTCATCATATTTAGAAAGGTCAACGTTAGATGTTCTTGTATCAACAACACGGGTAGCACCTGTCTTTGTCTTAATTTCAATAACATTAGACTCAGGCTTTTTCTGCTTTGGAGTTACGTTGTAGCGTCTTTCGCCACTGTCCTTGTCAAAGCCATCCTTGCCAAATCCGCCTTTATTAAATCCACCCTTGTCAAAGCCCTTTTGGAAGATGTCCTTGCCAAAATTGCCATCTCTTTGTGGCTTTTCAAAGCCCTTTTGGAAGCCATCCTTGCCGAAATTACCATCTCTTTGTGGCTTTTCAAAGCTCTTTTTGTTATCTTGCTTGTCAAAGGTCTTCTTTTCACTACCTTCAGTCTTCTTTGGCGCCTCAGCCTTTGGTTCAATTTTAGACTCAACCTTAGCTTCAACCTTCTTTTCAGCCTTTGGCTCAACCTTAGCTTCAACCTTTGTCTCAATCTTCTTTTCAACCTTAGCCTCAGCCTTCTTTTCAGCCTTTGGCTCAGCCTTAACCTCGGCCTTTACTTCAGCCTTTTCTTCAACCTTTGGCTCTTCAACCTTCTTTTCAACCTTTGCCTTTTTCTTTTGGCTCTTAATGGTAGCCTCACCATTAAAATAAGAGTCAATTCCTGCAAACTGTCTTTCAAGAGTGAGCTTGTTTAGGAAAATGGCAATTTCGCCATCATCAATATTTCCACTTGCTTGCTTAGCGCCAAGACCGTATTTAGTAGCGAGCTCGCAAGCGTCCTTTATATCAAGACCTAAGTCCTTTGCAAAATCCTTAATTCGTGCCATATTTTATACCTCATTTCATTGAGAATAAATCAAGAATTACTCTTGAGAAGTGAGCCAAGCTCACTTGCAAAATTTATGTCGGTTACGCCAAGGGTACAAACGCTACCGCTTTTGCCGATGGCATCGGAAACCACAAGAGAAGAGTATTTTGCCATTTGACATTCAACCTCATAAAAGCTACATTTATCAGTAACCCTTTTCTTTGTGTTGTCAGATGCGTCCTCTGTATAGATAACAAGATATGTTTTTTTACTTGGGAGAGATTTTGTCACCAAGTCCGTTCCCATTATCAATTTGCCAGCACGCCTACATAATCCTAACATAAATAAAAATTTATCTTTCATTGGCTAAAAGCTCCTTTTCAAGCTCGGTAATAATTTCCTCTGGAATTTCAATTTCTAAATTAGATTGAATTCTTTTAGCTTTAAGCGCTTTCTTTAAACATTGACTATTCTTACAAATATATGCGCCTCTGCCTGATTTTTTACCGCTTAAATCAATTATAACCGTACCCTCGGGTGTTTTTAAAACCCTAACTAAGTCCTTTTTAGGAAAAGAGCACATACAGCCAAGACATTTTCTTAAAGGAACCTTTTTTTCCATAATTACTCGCTCTTAATATCTATCTTACAGCCAGTAAGTCTTGCAGCTAAACGTGCATTTTGTCCCATTTTACCAATAGCAAGGGAAAGCTGGTCAGGTGAAACGACAGCCTTTGCTTGACGGTCACCAACAAGCTCAACGCTCTTAACAGTAGCAGGAGAAAGAGCGCTCTTTACATATTCGCAAATATCATCGCTATATGGAATAATATCAATCTTTTCGCCATTGAGCTCATTTACAACAGCGCTAATTCTTGCGCCCTTGTTACCAATGCAAGCGCCAACTGCATCAACCTCTGGGTCACGTGAGGAAACTGCAATCTTTGTTCTTGAGCCAGCCTCACGGCTAATATTTCTAATTGTAACTGTACCCTCAGTAATTTCTGGCACCTCAGCCTCGAAAAGTCTTTTTACAAGTGTTGGGTGAACACGTGTAAGAGAAACAAGTGGACCCTTAGCCTCTGTGCTTACCTGTGTTGCAAAAACCTTAATTCTATCATCAACACGTAAAACCTCACCAGGGATTTGCTCGTTCTTTAAAAGAACAGCTTGGCTTATACCTGTATCAACAACTACATTACCAGTTGAGTCCTCAACCTTAGTAACAATAGCAGAAAGCATCTCACCGCGCTTGTCCTCATATTCCTTAGCTTGATAGCTTCTTTCAGCCTCACGAATTCCTTGAATAATTACTTGCTTTGCGTTTTGTGCGCTTAAGCGTCTGAATTCCTTTGGTTGTAGCTCATATTCATAATCGCTACCAACTGAACGCTTTCTTGAACGGGTCTTTAGCTTTAAGCCTGCCTCTTGGTACTGCTTTTCAAGCGCCTCAATGCCTTCCTTTGTGATTTCT
>JAZOCP010000064.1:0-6972 GCA_045596585.1 Eubacteriales bacterium | reverse complement strand
CATTATAAAGTTTTTAAAAACCGACAAATTTTTCTTAAGTAATTCCATAATGATATGCTCCTTTTTAATAACTTAATTACATTATACATTAATCATTTGGAAAAAAATGTCAAAAGAGCAGAGGGGTATAAAAAAATTATTCGACAAAGAAAATTAATATTTTTTATAAATTTTATTGACAAATATGTAGAAAGTATGTATAATAAGAAAAGCATAATATGGTCAAACTGTATATGCACCCAAAGCATTTGCTTTAGCGGAGGGAGGGAAAACAAATGTCAGAAATCAGAATTAAAGAAAACGAATCTTTAGATAATGCTCTTCGCAGATTTAAAAGACAGTGTGCCAGAGCAGGAGTGTTAACTGAAATTAAAAAGAGAGAACACTACGTTAAACCAAGTGTAAAAAGAAAGAAAAAATCTGAGGCAGCAAGAAAGCGTAAGTTTAAATAATTAATAGCTTTTTATGGTTGCAAAACAACGCAAATAGAAAAGGAATTCGTTTTGAATTCCTTTTTTTATATTTTTTTAAATTTACTTCCTAAAATTCTCATTTTTCTATTTACAAATTAAACAAAATATTGTATTATATATATGATAATATTAATAATATAGGAGTATATTTTGGAAACTAACAATCCTGTTTACAAAAGAGTATTGCTTAAATTGTCTGGTGAGGCAATTTCAAGTGGTAAAGACGGTATATTAAATTTTGATTACATAAATAAAATAGCTTCTGTAATTAAAAAGTGTATTGACAAGGGTGTTCAATTTGGTATTATAGTTGGCGCTGGAAACATTTGGCGTGGCAGAAGTGGTGGCGAAATGGACAGGGTGAAGGCTGACCATATGGGCATGATTGCTACTTGCATAAATGCAATTGCCGTTCAAGAAGCTTTCATTAGATGTGGCATCCCAACTGAGGTAATGACAGCTGTTGAAATGAAGGCTTTTGCAAAGCCATTTTCAAGAGATAATGCAATTAAGTTATTAAATAAGGGCAAGGTCATAATTTTTGGTGCTGGACTTGGTATTCCATTTGTTTCTACTGATACTGCCGCTGTTGTAAGAGCTGCAGAAATAGGAGCAGATGTTGTTTTAATGGCAAAAAATATTGATGCTATTTATACTGATGATCCAAGAAAGAATCCAAACGCTGAAAAGATTTCCAATATTACATATAAAGAAATTTTAGCTCGTGGTCTTCAAGCTATGGACTCTACAGCGACATCATTTGCAATGGATAATAAAATTTCTATACATGTTTTTGGTCTAAATGATTGTGAAAATATCTATAAAGTAATAATGGGTGCTGAAATGGGCACTGTTGTAAAAGGAGAATAATTATGAAACTTGATACTAAAGAATTTGAAGTTAAAATGAAAAAATCAATTGAAGCTTATAGAAATGAGCTTGATACTGTAAGAGCTGGCCGTGCAAATCCTAATGTTCTTTCAAGAATTAATGTTGATTATTATGGTTCACCAACTCCAGTTAACCAAATAGGTTCAATCACTGTTCCAGATGCAAGAACTATCGTTATTCAACCATGGGATTCTACAACATTAAAGGGTATAGAAAAGGCGATTTTAGCATCTGATATTGGAATTACACCTGCTAATGATGGTAAGGTTATTAGACTTGTTTTCCCACAATTAACTGAGGATCGCAGAAAAGAGCTTAAAAAGCAAGTTTCAAAGCTTGGAGAAGATGCAAAAGTTGCTATTCGTAATATTAGACGTGATGCAATGGATAAATCTAAGGATATGAAGAAAAATTCAGAGATGACAGAGGATGAACAAAAGATTTCCGATAAAAACGTTCAGGATTTAACAGACAAATATATCAAGGAAATTGATGTAATCACCGCTGCTAAAGAAAAAGAAATAATGGAAATTTAAGATTAAGGGCTATCTGAAAATTTATTAAGATAGCCCTAATTTCAGTAGTTGAGGGTAATTTATGCTTTTGAAAAATAACAGAATTATTCAAGTTGATCAACGCTTACAACACATTGCTTTTATAATGGATGGTAATGGTAGATGGGCAAAAAAACGTCTTTTGCCAAGGTTTGTTGGACACAAACATGGTGCAGCAACATTTAAAAGAATAGTTAAGCATTGTTTTGATTTAGGAATAAAAACAGTGACGACATATGCCTTTTCTACTGAAAATTGGTCACGTCCAAAAGAAGAAATAAATGCTATAATGCAATTATTAAAGGACTATAATGAAGAAATTATTAACGATGGTCGTATTACTATTCGTTATATTGGCGACAAGACTAACTTGCCAAATGATTTGGTTGATCTAATGATTAACGCAGAAGAAAAAACAAAAGGAAAAGATTTCGTTTTAAATATCGCTTTTAATTATGGTGGAAGAAATGAAATCGTTAATGCTTGTAATAGAATAATTGCACACGGAAAATCCATAATTACAGAAAAAGATATTAACGACAATTTATATACAGCGGGCTCCCAAGATCCTGATTTGATAATAAGAACCGCTAACGAGTATAGATTATCTAACTTTTTATTATGGCAATGTGCTTATTCAGAGTTTTATTTTGCTGATGTTTTATGGCCTGATTTCAACAAAAGAGAGCTTGAAAAGGCTATTAAAAACTTTTATGGCAGAAGTCGTAGATTTGGTGGTTTAGATAAAAACGAGGGTGAAAAATGAGAAAAAGGACTATAACTGCGATAGTAGCAATTTTGATATTTGCTCCTATTTGTATTTTTTCTAAATATATTGTACTTCCTATAGCAATGGGAATTTTAGCTGCTGTAGGTGTTTTTGAAATTGCAAAATGTATGGGATTTCATAAAAAGCTTGTAATTACTATCCCAATTTACATAATTGCATTGGGATTACCACTTATTAGATTTTTCTTAAATGGAAATGATAAGCCTAATTCCGTATTTTTGCTTTATGCAATGGCATCTGTCTTTTTCTTAATTGTATATGCATTGATATATGTTATGTTTACAAAAAACAAATATAAGCTTTCCGATGTATTAACTTTGGTTGCTTTGTCTGTATATGTAATCGGATGCTTTATATCAGTTGTTATGATAAGATATACAAATACTGTTCCTAATCAAGGAGTAATTATGTTCCCAATAATTTTCTTGTCTGCTTGGGTATGTGATACTTTTGCTTATTTTACAGGTAGATTTTTAGGAAAACATAAGCTTATTCCAGAAATTAGCCCTAAAAAGACCATAGAAGGTGCTATCGGTGGTGTTGTATTTACATTTATAACACTTATTGGTTATGGTTGCTTAATTAGATTTGCATTTAAATGTGACGACATATCATTTGTACATTATGCAATTTTAGGATTAGTTCTTCCAATTGTATCACAGATTGGTGATTTAATCGCTTCATGCATAAAGCGTCAATATGATGTTAAGGATTTTGGAAATGTTTTCCCAGGACATGGTGGAGTGCTTGATAGATTTGATAGCCCTATGTTAGTAGCGCCATTTCTTTGCTTAATAAACTCAATAGTTTTTCTGTTTTAAGGAATATATATGAATGAAATTAATAAGACAATCGCAATTTTAGGTTCAACTGGTTCAGTAGGACAACAAAGTGTTGAAATTGCAAATAGCCTAAATTTAAAGGTAGATTTATTGACTGCCTCAAGCTCTGTTAATTTAATTGAGAAGCAGGCAAGGGCACTTAAACCAAGGGTATGCGTGCTTACTGATGAAAAAAACGCCATTTCTCTTAAAGAAAAGCTTGCTGACACTAATATAAAGGTTTATGGTGGAGAAGAGTCTTCAATTCAAGCAATTAAAGATAGCAGCGCTGAGGTAGCTATTAATGCAGTAAGCGGTTTTGCAGGTCTTGCACCAGCCATTGCTTGTGCGCAATCTGGAAAAAGACTGGCAATGTCAAATAAAGAATCAATTGTAATAGCATATAAATTTTTGAAAAGTGAGGTAGATAAAAATAATTCTGAGCTTGTTCCTGTTGATAGTGAGCATAGTGCAATTTTTCAATGCCTTCAAGGTAGCGCATCTAACAGAATCAAAAGAATTATTTTAACATCTTCTGGAGGTCCATTTAGAAATAAAAAGCTACATGAGTTGTCTTCATTGAAAGCGAGAGATGCTCTTGCTCATCCAACTTGGAAAATGGGTGAGAAGATTACAATTGATAGCGCTTCACTTATGAATAAAGGATTTGAAGTAATCGAAGCTGTGAGGTTATTTAATGTTAAGCCTGAACAGGTGAAGGTTGTAGTACATCCACAGAGTATAATGCACTCAGCAGTTGAATATACTGATAATAGCGTTATTGCTCAAATGGGTTCACCAGATATGAGAACCTGTATCCAATATGCAATTACATATCCAAAAAGATGCAATTCTTTAGCAAGTGAGCTTGATTTTGCAAGTATTTCAAAGCTAACCTTTGAGGAGCCAGATGTAAATACCTTTAAGCTTTTACCACTTGCTTATTATGCTGTTGAAAAAGATGGTATAATTCCTGCGGTTCTTAATGCTTCAGATGAAGTTGCAGTGAAATATTTTCTTGAAGATAAGATTGGATTTATTGATATATTTAATATTGTTGAAAAGGTTGTATTGTCATATAAAAACATTGAAAATCCGTCACTTGATGATATTATTAAAGCCGATAGTGAGTCAAGGATTAAAACGGAAGAGTACATAAAATCATTAATATAACCGACTGTTTCATCATTTTTTAATTCCTTGTATGTGAGGCATAAATGATAGTTTTATATATTTTATTAGCATTATTAGCTTTTGGAGTTCTTATTTTTTTCCATGAGTTAGGGCATTTTACTTTTGCTAAAATTTTCAAAGTGGCAATTAATGAATTTTCAATTGGTATGGGGCCAAAATTATTTTCTAAAAAAGGAAAAGATGGTGTTAATTACTCTTTAAGGCTTTTTCCAATCGGAGGTTTTGTTTCAATGGAGGGAGAAGCGGAGGAAAGCGATAATCCAAATTCATTTGATAAAAAAGCCCCATATAAGCGACTCATTATTGTTGCAGCTGGTGCAATAATGAATATCATAATTGCTGTTTTAATAGTATTGATATTATCAATTAGTAGTCCTTATTTTGGCACTACTAAAATTGCCTCATTCCATAATAAAGAAACATCATATATGGGACTTGAAATTGGTGATAGGATTATTAAGATAAGTGATAATTCTGTCAAAACTCTTGATGAATTAAGTTACGAAATAATGATTAATGGTCATGAACCAATCGATGTTGTCGTTATACGTAATGGCGAAGAAGTAGTTGTTAAAAATGTTTCTTTTCCTGTCCAAGTAGAGGACGATTTTAAACATGGTGTAATGAATTTCAGTGTGTATGGCGAAGAAAAAACCTTTTCTTCTGTTATAAAAAATACATTTCATACATCATTATCAACAGTAAAAATGATATGGGATTCAGTAATAGGCTTGTTCACAGGAAGGTTCAGCTTTAAGCAAATTTCAGGGCCAGTGGGTGTAACTGGTGCAATGGTTGAGGTTGCACAATATGGACCACGTAGCTTCTTTTACTTGGTCGCTGTTATTTCTATGAATTTAGGAGTATTTAATCTATTACCAATACCTGCACTTGATGGTGGCACTTTATTATCAACTATCATTGAAATGATATTTAAAAAGAAAATTCCCAAAAAGGTAGAGGACATAATTAAATTAGTTTTCTTTGCGTTGTTAATTGTATTAATTGTGTTCGTATCTATAAAGGACGTATTTTATTTATTTGTTTGAGGACTATTATGATATATAATGATATTAGAAGGAAAACAAGAGTAGTTAAAATAAAAGATACAGCTATTGGCGGAAATTCTGATATTTTAATTCAATCAATGACAAATACTGACACACTTGACAAAATTAGTACATTTAATCAAATTAAGGATTTAGAGTTGGCTGGTTGTGATATTGTCAGAATTACTGTTCCTACGGTAGAAGCGGCAAAAACTATATCATATTTAAAAAATAATGGAGTAAGTATTCCAATTGTAGCTGACATCCATTTTGATTATAGAATTGCGCTCGAGTGTGTTAAACAAGGTGTAGATAAAATTAGAATTAATCCAGGAAATATCGGTGAAGACTGGAAGGTTAAAGAGGTTACTGATGCATGTGCAAGTGCTGGAGTGCCAATACGTATAGGCGTGAATGGTGGTTCACTTGAAAAGCATATTTTAAATAAGTATGGTTCTCCTACTGCTGAGGCATTGGCGGAAAGCGCTTTTTATCATTTAGAATTGCTTGAAAAATTTGCTTTTTCAGACGCAATTGTTTCAGTAAAGTCTTCTAATGTAATTAGCATGATTAACGCTAACAGAATTATCGCAAAGAATTGCGATTATCCTATACATTTAGGCGTTACAGAGGCTGGAGATTCATACAGTGGTCTTGTTAAAAGTAGTGTTGGCATAGGTTCACTATTATGTGATGGTATAGGCGACACTATACGAGTTTCTTTAACAGCAAACCCAGTTGAAGAAATTATGGCTGGAAAAGAGCTTCTTTCATCAATAGGGTTTTATAATAAAGGAACAATACAGATTGTATCTTGTCCTACATGTGGTAGAACAAAGATTAATTTAATAGAATTGTCAGAAAGATTCAAATCAGCGATTGAGAATATTGATACAAATGGAAAAAATATAAAAATTGCTCTTATGGGCTGTGTAGTAAATGGTCCTGGTGAAGCAAAAGAGTGTGATTTCGGAATTGCTGGTGGTGTTGGCGAGGCTGTTTTATTTAGACATGGCGAAATAATTGGCAAAATTAAAGAAGAGGAAATTATTTCTACTTTAATTAATGAAATTGAAAATTTTAAAAAAGATTAAATGAGGCTAATTCAAATCGTTTTCGGTTTGAATTAGTTTTTATAAATAAAAGGAGGTATGATATATGAACTTAAGTGAAAGATTTAAAAGATACACGCCCTCGGCT
>JAZOCP010000063.1:0-3286 GCA_045596585.1 Eubacteriales bacterium | reverse complement strand
TACATAGCTATGAATTGCGTTTGCAAAGTAGTTTACTACCTCGTTACCATTTGCATCGGTGATTACTGGGTAGTAAATATGAATTTGGGTGCCTTCGCTTACGTGACCAAGTGCAACTGAACCCTCAACTACATCAGAGGTCATAAGTGTGCCACAGAAGCAGTAGGTAAATGAGCCTGCTGGAAGTGTACAGGTTGCATCACTTGTTTTGTCAAGACGTGGACTACGGAAATGTGGTTGTGTTTCAGCTGTATTTACTGTCTTTGTATAATCTTCCTCTGTTACTGTATGAACTGTTGCGTTTGTTGCCTTAAAGGTGGATAAATCATAAACTGTATTGCTGTTACAGAAATACGCATATGTGTTTGTCATATATGAATTGTTTGCTGAGCCGATTATGAAATTCATGCTTGTTATGCCAGTGTCATTTGGGTTTGCAAACACAAAGCTCATATTTGAGGATGCGTTGTCGTTTTGTCTTATTCTAATCGATGTCATATCGCCAAGGAAAACAAATGTAACAGGGTTAGTGCTTGAGCTTGCCTTGAAGAAAGCGCCCTGTGAGCATTCACCTACACTTGTAATACCAGTTGGGAATACAATATACTTATTAAGGTTAGAACATTCTTGGAACGCTGAGTTGCCAAGAGCGGTCATACCTGATGGCATATAGTAAACCTCTGGCTTTTGTGGCATTACAAAGTTTTCAACAAGCTTATCGCCATCAAATACATTAAATGGTTCATTTACAAGATAAACCTTTGGTGACTGATAGAATACGCCCCAGTCGCTTGCTGAATCATTTACACTACCAAGCTCTATCAAGCCTGATGGAAGATAAACTGCCTCCAAGCTTGTGCATTTGCGAAGTGCCTTGTAGTCAATTTTTGTTACACCATCAGGAAAGGAAATTGCCTTAAGCGAGGTGCAGTTTTCAAACATTGATTTATATATTGTTCCAGTAAGGTTCTTTGAGAATTGAACGTATTCAAGAGATGGGCAACTGTTAAACAACGCAGCGTCACCTGAAAGAGTTGTAAGCGTATCAGGCATTTTAACAGCCTTAAGCTTTGCACAGTTATCAAATACACCATAGTCCATTTCTATAAGACCATATGGTAAAATAACAGGACCAACAAGTGAGTCACAGTCTCTAAAAGCACGATGGTCAATAAATGTAAGGTTGCTGTTTTCAGCAAATGTAAGTGAGGTAATAGGTGTTAGCTCAGCAACTTGATAGCCAAGGGACTCAACGCTTGCAGGAATATGCAAGGAAGTAATTCCGGAATTATAAAAGGCTGTGCTTCCTATTGTTGTAACACCCTCAGGAATTTCTATGCTTGTAAGGGCAGTGCAGTTAGCAAACGCACCATTACCGATGCTTGTTACAGTGCTTGGAATATTAAATGCTGTTATACCGGAGCAGCCAGACAAGGCTTGTTGTCCAATTGTGGTATAATTACCTGTAACGCTTATATTAGCACCATCAATTTTTAGATTATAAAGAGCTCTATATCCAAGATCAATATTATGCAAGGTTACTGATGTAATTGCTGGTTTGTCAGTAGCTTTATCGCCGCAGGATAACAAGTTATCACCACACGTTGCAGCTTTGCTTTCTGTGTTATAAATTCTAATAGTTTCAAGACCTGTGCAGTTTCCAAAAACATTTCCGGCAACACTAGTAAGTGGTCCTTCTATGTCAACAGAACGCAAAGCAGTGCTTGCTGCGAATGCACTTGCTTCTACACATCCCACATTAGTTGCAACGAAATTTAGAGTACCTGTTGTAGCATTGATTTTTTCAAATGCATACTCGCCAATTGAAAATTTATCCATTACAACGCTTGTAAGTGCGGTGCAGCTTGCAAACGCTTGCTTTCCACAAGAAACAATTTTGCTTGATGTATTGATAAGTCTTACTGTTGTAAGAGATTTACAACCGCTAAAGGCAGCGCCACCCATTCCTGTAAATGGTCCTTCAAAGTTAACCTCTTCAATTGCACAGTTTAAGAATGCATTGCCACCTATATATGTTGCATAATTGAGTTGCATACCAAAATATTCAAGAGTTGTAACATTTTTAAATGCATAGTCAGAAACCGCTGTAATACCAGCTATAGTACCATCTGCATTTTCAACTTGCTTAGCAAACACTTTTTTCAAGGCGGGATGCTTTTCGCTTTTTGGGAATGAGGTTGCAGTTAGTGGAAAAACAACCTCCTCAAGTACTGTGTAGTTATTAAGTCCACTTGTTGTTTTAATGCCCTCTGGAATATCAAGAGCAACAAGATTTGCGTGGTTTACAGTTTCACCAAGCTTATCAGTAATGAAATCATATCTAAAGCCGGCAGAACCAGTACCAGTTCTAATTTCGTGTCTTAGCTCAGTTGAACCATTAGTTTGGTAAATGTAATAAAGAGGAATACGGATAGCTGTGCCGTCTGCCTTCTTAATTACTGCAGTTGCGTTAGCATCTGTAAGGTCAGCCCAGTCAGGCTTTACTTCAGTTGTGCCGTCCTCTGCGTAGAATTTGGTAACAGTATCTGTATATTCGCTATCGAACATATCAGCTGCACTTACGCCGATTGCAAATAAGCATACAAAAAGTGCTACCAAGGAAATTGCCAAAATTAGTTTCTTTTTCATAGTTTTCTCCTATAAATATATTTATACACAATAATTCTATCATATAATATTACAAAAGTCAATATTTTCTAAGAGTGTAAATAATTGTTTGTTACAATTTCTATGTTTTGCACAATTTTTTACTACTTCATCCTGTGTTTACTTCAAAAAAAGTGAAAAAGCGCACACTGGGTGCGCTTTTTATGTGTCAAAAATTATTTTAGCTTTGCCATTAGGTCAAGCATATTCAACTCTTGCTCAAGCTTATATAAATCTGTATTTTCATCAATTACAACAAGCTCAGTATCGGTTAGCTTAGCAAATAGCTTAATGTCCTCAACTGTAAGTGCAGTTGAAACTACTGTGTGGTGTGCACCGCCTGCGTAAATCCAAGCAGCAGCACCTGTTTTGTGGTCTGGCTTTAGCTTCCACATAATTCTTGCAACTGGAAGCATTGGCATTTCCTTTGGTTGCTTTACAAGCTCAATTGAAGCACAGATAAGGCGGAAACGATTGCCCATGTCAACCATACACACAGCAACACCGTCGCCCTCAACACCATCAAATACAAGTCTTGCTGGTGGCTCTTTTCCACCGATGCCAAGCTGATGAACCTCTATCTTTGGCTTAGTTGATGCAAAGTCAGGTGAAACCTCAA
>JAZOCP010000062.1:0-8891 GCA_045596585.1 Eubacteriales bacterium | reverse complement strand
TATATCTCTCCCTCAGTCAGCTTTGCTGACAGCTCCCTCGTCAGAAGGAGCCTCACGGGCGGCGACTCAGGACGCGTACAAAGATAATTTGCCAAGCTATATTCTTTGCTTGATATATCTCTCCCTCAGTCAGCTTTGCTGACAGCTCCCTCGTCAGAAGGAGCCTCACGGGCGGCGGCTCAGGACGCGTACAAAGATAATTTGCCAAGCTATATTCTTTGCTTGGTATATCTCTCCCTCAGTCAGCTTTGCTGACAGCTCCCTCGTCAGAAGGAGCCTCACGGGCGGCGGCTCAGGACGCGTACAAAGATAAAAACAACTTAACTGGAGGTTGAGACTGTGGCGATTGTTCCTTGTGAAAAATGTGGAGAAGCGACTACTAATGGATTTTGCCATAATTGTGGCTTTGCCACCTCAAATGAAAATTCAAATCAAGAAGACCCATATCGTTATTTTGATGATGATATAAATAATCCAGCAGTTGCTTTTATGTGGTGGAAAAAGGAAACCATAATGGGACGTCTTTTAAAGCCCTGCAACATTATAAGTGCGGTTTTAATAATCTTGCTTCTTTTAACATCAATTTTACCCGCACTTGTACAAATGCTGTTTTTCTTTATAAATTTGAATAGAGATATTATACTTATAGTAGCAATAGTATCTACTGTAATATCGGGATTAATTTCTTTGCTGAATATACCAATTTTAATATTTAATGAATTGAATTTAGTGATTAGTGCAAGAGGATTTTGCGTAAGAAACAGGCTTGATTTACAGGGTGGAGAAAAACAACAAAGTGGCTTTATGGTTATTGCGTGCAGGCTGGCAAAGGACAAAAAGAATCTTGTACTACATTGTTTACTTTTTCCTATTACATTGCTTAGTGAAGTCTTTGTGATGGGCTCACTTGCAGCTTGGCCATTGGTAGTGTTTTTTCATGGAATGACATATAAAGTACCACAAAGTGGATTTTTGATGTTTATTTTCTTTGTATTTATTTGCTTAGTAATACTAATAATATGCATAGGAGTGGCCTCCTTAATCGGCGCGTTTTTTATGACGATTGAAAAAAAGGCAACAAAATAAAAAAGAGCAAGTATTCGCTTGCTCTTTTAAATTATAACAAAAGCGATGCCAAGTGGCATCGCTTTTAATTTATTATTTGTAAACCTTCTTGTCAAATATAATTCCCATAACCTTCTTATATACAATAAATAGAACTATTGGAAATACTAACATGACAATGACACAACCTATAACAATTAAAGGCCAGTACAAATTGAATCCCTCTTGCGCACCAAGAATTATACGATAAAGCTGGAAGACAGAAAAACCTATTAATGTGGTTGAGAGAGTTGCAATAGCTGGAGTGAAGAGCAAGGTGCCAAATAGTCTTCCAAAAAATGCAAGAATGGTAAGTGGACGCTCTTTCATAATAGCTGCATCTTGAAGCATCATACCACTTGCTGAAACGTCTTCACCAATGAAGGAAGGGTCAACGTTGATGTTTTTCTTCTTTAAATAGAAGGAAAAACCAACACAGGAAATGTTACGTGCCATTGATAAACCAAATAATGCAAAAACTAAGTGGAAAATAACTATTGCTACAAGTATTGGTAAAATATAATATGCAAGAGGAGCTAAAGATCTAAGGTTTAGATGAGTGCTGTAAAATAAGCTCTGGTCTTTTGCTGTTTTAAGACTGAATATAAAGCAAAGAACAGAATTGAACAAATTCTTGTTAGGGTCAAAAAACGCGGTGGTTATAAGAGACAAGAGCGCATAAAGCAGTGTTGATAGACCAATAAAGGCTGTACTAATCGAAAAATTTGCAATTGATAGTGTATGGAAATAACCAAAAAATCTTGTCCATCTCCATTTTCTAACAACTTTTGGAGCACTTGCAACGCTGATTGAGTCAGCCTGCTTTTTTTCTTCAAAGTTTGACTTTTGCATTTCTTCCCACTTAGGGTCTGGATTTATGTAACCGCATTCGGTACAAATCATGCTGCTTGTTCTTGTGCCACATCTTTCACAAATAATAGCCATGATGTTTCTCCTTAAAACATAGATTATTACATATTATATCACGTTTTAATTAAAAAGTCAATATATAATAAAAACACATAAAAGAGTATAAAAACAAAAAATAAATAGCTTAAAAAAGCACACGCATATATGCGTGTGCTTAAAATCATAATTGAGGATTTGAATAAAAACTATTACGTGCCTTGCTTTTTAAAATTCCAAATATTATAAATAATGGTATAAGTGGGGGAAATAGTATAAAACAAATCGGCAAGAACAACATCACTATTTGTGCTAACACAGGCATATAAAAACCTGTAGTTGCAAGAAATGAGATAAGCATAATTATTAAAAACATCCAAGAAAACATACCTAAAAATGCAAGGGAGTAAATCATTGCTATTATGTTTTGCACAATCAATAATATTTTACCAGTTCTGTTTTCAAGTGCATAGCTTGCAATAATGAGGGTGTCGTCACTTCGGGGTGTTTTTCCGTTTCTTACTGTTTCGTGGCAGTCAATATTGTACTTTTTTATCCATTTTGATAGCATTAATGATTCAATCATGTAAAAAACATTACCAACTAAATATTCATTAAATATAAAAGATACCAATATAAAAAATCCAACTATTGAAAACGTAATAAATAGGGCAAGCCCACAAGAATCAATACCTAAAAGAAGAGGGCTGCAAAATAGCATGAGAAAGCCAACTGACATTTCTACCATGCCTAAGGCGAGAAAAATTCTTGAAAGAATATGAAACACATTTTTATGGTAATAAGATCTAAGCGCCTCGTACGAGGATTTAAAGGTTGGCTTGCCATATATATTTGTGTACCAATTACCATAAAGAGGTTTTTTAGCTTTATTTTGTTTTTCGAAGCTATTAGACATAAAAGCACTCCTTTATTTTAAAAAAGACTCTTGTGTAACAAATTGTTACATAAATATTGTAACACAATGTTACACTAAAGTCAAGAGAAATGAGAAGACAAGGAGATAAGCCTATGCAAATGCGTGGACTTAAGCAAATAAGACGTAAAAAGGGGTATAGTCAGCTAAAGGTTTCGTTGGATTTGAATATAAGTAGAGAAGCCATTTCCTTTTATGAAAACGGAAAAAGAAACCCTGATATAGAAATGTTAGTTAAAATGTCAAAATATTTTGGAGTATCTATTGACTATTTGATAACAGGAGAAGAGTTCAAAAAAAGCTAAAAACGGACACAGGAGTGTCCGTTTTTTTGTTTTATATTAGTTCAAATCTATCAAACGCATGACAGCTTGAGTCCTTGCCGATAAAGACGTCAAACTCGCCATTTTCAGCCTCGAATTTCATGCTCTTTGTCCAGAATTTAAGCATTTCCTCGTTGATTTCAAACTCAACAACCCTTGACTCGCCCACATCGAGCTCTATCTTTTCAAAGCCCTTTAATTCCTTAACTGGGCGCACAACTGAGCCAAAGAGGTCACGAATATAAAGCTGAACAGCCTCCTTGCCCTTATATTTACCCTTATTTGTTACCTTTACAGAGGCAACAATAGTCTCGCCACGCTTCATCTTGTTAGCGCTTAGCTTAAGGTCGCTATATTCAAACTCTGTATATGAAAGACCATAACCAAATGGGTAAAGTGGGCTATTTGGCATATCAAGGTATGATGAGGTAAAGCGAACACGATTAAAGTCGTCCTGTTCAAGCTTTGGCCTACCGGTCTTATATGCGTTATAGTAAATTGGCACTTGACCAAGCACACGTGGGAATGTCATTGTAATTTTACCAGATGGGTTTGCGTTGCCAAAAATAAGATTAGCGCAAGCATTACCACCCTCAGTACCTGGCATCCACATATTAAGTATAGCAGGTGCTTTTTTATCAAGCTCCCAAATTGCAAGAGGTCTTCCTGTAAAGAGAGCAACAACAGTATTTTTGTTAACCTCTAATATCTTGTCGAGTAGCTTATATTGTACTGATGGAATATCAATGCTTGTACGACAGTTGCCCTCACCTGAATAGTCTTGATGCTCACCAAGGCAGAGAATAACAGCATCGCACTCGCTTGCCACACGTACAGCCTCATCTATCATAGACTCGTCTGTTGAATCATATTCAATATTACAGCCCTTTGAATAAAAGGCTCTGTCCCCTATGATATTTTTAACACCCTCGAGAACAGTGATAGTTTCGTCAATCTTACCACCACAGCACCAGCTACCATGGATTGCGCCTGTGTCTGCGTTTGGTCCAATTACAGCAACCTTCTTTAAGTCCTTAGAAAGTGGCAAAATACCATCATTTTTAAGTAGAACAGCACTTTGTTCAGCTGCGTATCTTGCAATAGCTCTGTGCTCAGGACCAACCTGTACGCGCTTTGCTTCCTCAACGTTAACTGAGCGATATGGGTTTTCAAATACACCAAGCTCCTCTTTAAGCTTGAGCACACGTAAAACAGCGTTATCAATTTGTTCAACTGTAATTTTTCCCTCGTTTACAAGCTCCTTTAGGTGGTGTGCATAGCAAGGTGACATCATTTCAATATCGTTAGTTGCCTCCATAGAAAGGTAAGCACACTCCTTACGGTCCTTGCAATTACCGTGGTCAATCATTTCCTCGTAGGCACTATAGTCGCTAATAACAACACCCTCAAAGCCCCACTCATCACGAAGAATATCTTTAACTAAAAACTTGTTACCAGAGCAAGGAACGCCATCAACTATATTAAATGCAGTCATAAGCATCTTTACACCGGCATCAACAGCAGCCTTATATGCAGGCAAGTAGTATTGGCGCAAGGTTCTTTCACTCATATCAACAGTATTATAGTCACGTCCTGCCTCAGCTCCACCATATGCAGCAAAGTGCTTTACACAAGCGGCAATATTATGTGGTCCCATATCTCCTTGGTAGCCCTTAACTGTCGCGCTTGCCATTTCTGAGTTTAGGTATGGGTCCTCACCGCTCGACTCCATAACACGACCCCAACGTGGGTCACGCACAAGGTCAACCATTGGTGCAAATGTAACGCTAACACCATCAAGGCTTGCCTCATATGCTGCCATTTTAGCAACATCGTGTGCAAGGCTTCTATCAAAGGATGCAGCTATACCAAGGTTTATAGGGTAAAGGGTGCGGTGTCCGTGAATAACATCCTGCATAAAAACAGGTGGGATTTTTTTCTTGCTGTTTTTTAAGAAGTTAGTTTGCGCATCTATCATAGTTTGCGCACCAACGAGGTTTAAAAGAGTACCTACATCGTAGATATACTCCTTATCAAGCTTCATTGTGCTGTTAGGTCCTGTTACGATATCTGTGCCATCTGACTTTAAATATGTCATTGTAGTCATTTGAACTAAATGATATATTTTTTCATCAAGTGTCATTTTGCTTAGAATTTCTTGTGCTTTCATTGTTAATCCTCTCTATCATATTCTTTTCTGAATTTTGTCCATTTAGGTAATGCGATAAAGCAAAGCGTAGCGCCCGCTATCGCAACACACATCCAAATAATAATTGTTACATTCCAACCAAATAGCTCGGATATTTTTGCAAAGCCATAGGTGGAAACGGCCGCACCTATGTAGGTACACGCGTTCATAATACCAGAATAGGTTGAAACCTTGCCACTTTTCTTAAATCTTTTTGGTGCAAACGCAATTAGCATTAGGTTTGTGCCGTGCATACATGCAACAAGAAGTGACATGAATAAAATTGACGGAATAGCTATTTCAAATAAATTTGTTATAAAAAGTAAGATGCTTGAAAGAGTGGCTATGCCGAAAATTACAATAGCTGATAAAATTTCGTTTTTAAAGAAGCGTCTGTTTATATAGTCAAAGACAGTAAAGCTAATCATACTGAAAATAGCAAGAACTACTGTTATTAAAATTGACCATTTTGAAGGAATTTGAAATTCTTCAACTAAATAAGCAGGCATCCAGGCAGTAACACCATCGCGCAGAGCCCCCTGCATAACTATTGCAAGCATAATCAAGGCAAGTGGTAAAAAGACGTATTTCGGTGGCTTTACACCATTTTTTTCACCAGTCTTTAAGTCGGTAGGTATATTTCTTGTACCATCAAATAGCTTTGGGTAAAGTATAATCCAAGCAACCATGATTATAAAGCCAATGCCTGCGCATATAAGCATTATATGGCGCCAGCTCATTATAAAGAGTAAGAACGGACAGGTAAGATAAAGTAAAATTGTGGCAAGGGAGGAGCCCCAGGTGACTCTGACCGATGCATATGAATATTCAGCCTCGGTTAAATTTTGAGCCATTAGCTTAACAATTGGAGGCCAAAACATTGCGTGTCCAAGACCGTTTATGCCCCAAATTATTGCCATGAGAATTATGTTGCTTGTAAAAAATATTGCTATATTACAGGAAATTGCCATTATAAAGCCGATGGTTAATATAAGCCGTGGCTTTAATTTGTCGCCAAGCACACCACAAAGGATTTGCCCAAGACCATATGTAATTGTTAGGGCAGTTAAAATAATAGCAACATCGTCCTTTGTCTTGCCAAGGCTTGAATATACCTCAACAATGACAACGGAAAGATTAATGCGCATAACATAGCTTGCAAAGTATGCAAGACATAAAAGCCATGCTATAGCCCTTGTTTTACTTTTAACCTTTGTCATGTTTTCTCCTTGTAGAATTAGATAGAATATAAATAATGGGAAAAGAGCGTAATTTTGGGTTTTACCCATTAATTGCCATTTGATTTTGGTTTTACGCCTCTGTCAATGCCGCCAAAAAAGTGAGAATAGGGCGAAGAGAGGGGCAGGAAAAAATTAGTGGTTGGGAGTGCGAGCTGTACTTGGGTACAGCAAGCGAGCAAGCGCTGATAAAAATCAAATGGCTTTAGCCAAAGAAGAAAAACGTAGTTTTTCAACCTTAAGATTTCAATAGATACGAAAAATCTATATCTTACCCCTTAATTGCCATTTGATTTTGGTTTTACGCCTCTGTCAACGCCCTAACTATAACGGGCTCAATGACCTTTGCCATCATATAAAACCCAAGGTCCGTTGGGTGAATAGTATCAATAAAGCACACCTCTTTGTCAATAAAGTCCTTAAAGAAGTCTTCACCATCTACAAAATATACGTTTTTATCGCCATTTTTAATTGCGTTTTCATATGTTTTCTTAACTATATCACGTCTTTTTTTAGCATCCTCGTCAAAGGTGGCTGTTGGACGTGTAATCATTACAACTGGCACATCGGGATTTTTCTCTCTAATCCTTTTGAAAAAGGGCTCGTGCGTTTTTTCAAGATGCTCGGGAGTTGGAGCATTATGGTCGTAGTCGTAAACAAAAAGTGAAAAATCAAGAGTGTTTATGTAGTCTGCCATTTCAATTTCACCCTTGCAATTGCCGGAAAAACCAAAATTATAAAAATCGAGGTCTAAGTGACGTGAAATTAACGCATTATATGATGCACAAGGGTTGGCAGCAGCGGCACACTCGGTAATTGATGAGCCATAAAATAGAGCAGGTACTGGGTATTTATATGGAGTTGGCTCAAATATTTTATACTCATCAGCTATTTCAATTTCTACGTTTTTAATAACCTCGTTACGCGGTAGCCAAATGGTAATTTCGTCCACACCCTCGCCCTTTTCTATGGATGCCTCAAATGAGGTAACACCGTAATTTGGTGGGTTTACAATGCGAAGTAGCTTAGAATTTTGTCTTTGCCCTAAATAAACAAAGGCGCTTTGACAGGTGTAAATTGAAAGACCTATATCTGGTGAAACATTTTCAAGTTCAATTTTAAGGGTAAAGCGTGGCGCATCTGTTTTAAAGCAAACACGCGCACTGGGTGTGCGCCTACCAAGAAACTCAAGTGATGGTATTTTTTCGCGCACCTTTTTTGGCACACGCTCAAATACACCTGTTTTTTCAATATTAGGAACACCAAAAACCTTAATAGGCTTGTCGCGGTATGTATATTTCATAATATCGCCTTTCTTATTTTTCTTGATTATATCTTTCGTAGTAAAAGAGGTATTGTTGTGCAATTCCTGCTGTTTTTCCAAGCGCTACCACATCAATTTTGCCATCGAAGTGATTTTCAAGTGAGCGCTTCATCCATACATCAATAGGAAACGCCTCGGTTTTGTTGAATCCAAATAGAAGAGTGCAAGCGGCAACCTTTGGTCCAATGCCCTTGATTTTTGAAAGCTCTTTTTCGGCACGCTCGTAGTCGCAAAGGAAAATGTCCTCTAATTTTACCTCTTTTGAGAGTAGCTTTTCTGTTGCATCAAAAATATATTTAGCTCTAAAGCCTGTTTTAAGTGCAAAAATACCATCAACCCCTGCCAAATTCAAATCATTAATTGTAGGGAAGGAGTAGTAGGTCTTGCCCTCAAAATAACATTCCTTGCCATATTTTAAGCAAAGCTCACTTATAATTTTCTTAATTCTGGGAATGTTATTATTTTGAGAGATGATAAAGGAGCAAAGTGCCTCCCAAGGCTCTTGACGTAAAATTCTAATTCCGTTTGAATATTCGGTAGCAAGCTTCATATGCTCCGCGTCAATAACGGAGAGAATATGCGAGTTTATTTCACTATAGCTTGTGTCGAGCGATAGAAATGGGGCCCAAATTTCTTCAAACTCTTTGGTGCTTGAGCCATAAACTATAATCTCGTCAAATGAGTTTTGCGCAAAAACCACGTATCTTGAAAAGGCAACACCGCCAAACTCATATTTATTTCCAAAAAGAGAAACCGGCTCAAAGCGAAAGCATTGTCCACAGTCAAAGGTCTTAAAAATGTCAAGCGTGTCAATGCCACTTGCCACAACATATGGAGTGCCACTGTTGGTTTTATATTCCTTTAGTGTGTACAC
>JAZOCP010000061.1:0-3219 GCA_045596585.1 Eubacteriales bacterium | reverse complement strand
TACCTGCCGAAACACAAAAGGAGTACGAGCATTTTGTTCGTACTCCTTTTCACACTCCTTGCCCCGCAAGGTAAAGTATATTACACCTTTTCGGTGTACTATCGGGCGGCAATGAGCCTCCCTTGTGTAAAGGGAGGTGGCTTGCGAAGCAAGACGGAGGGATTGTAAAAAGCAAAATTCTACCGAAAAACAATCCCTCAGTCACCTTCGGTGACAGCTCCCTCCCGGAGGGAGCCTTTGGATGCGCGCAACCTTAGGGGTATGGGCTTTGCCCTATGCCTTTGTAATACAAAGGCGAAACTGGCGATAAATAAGAATTTGTAGGAGAAAAAAATGGCAGCTTTTTTAACTGTTTCGGGATTGGGGATACTGGTTTCCATTCTCGGTATAATCAATATGACAGGAAATATATCTTCTCTCCATTGGTATCATAGACAACGAGTGACCGAGGAAAATAGAAAGCCATTTGGTAAGCTCGTTGGTTTGGGAACGCTTATCATCGGTCTCTCTATGATTGTGTTTGGCATTCTGTTCTTGATTTTCGAGCAAACACAACTCCAAGCTTTTGTTGTAATCGGTGTGATAGAACTGATTGTGAGCATCATTGTAGGAATGATTGTTAGCTTCTATGCAATGAAAAAGTATAACGGCGGTATATTCTAATCGTCAAATTCCAATTTATCGAGAAACAATGGTGTACTGATCGTTAAAAGCCTCCGTTGTGTAAAGGGAGCCTTTTTTATGTTCATCTATGACTTGTCATTTTTCCTGACAAGCACTGCATTTGTGTCCACAAAAGCAAAATACGGCATACCTCTTTCAAGATATGCCGTATTTTTGGAAACTGTCCTTTAGAGTGACGCTCTAAAGCCTGTTCCTTTTTTAATTATTTTTAACTCTCTTTATAATTGTAAGAATAAGCTGAACCGCCATAACAACAGTACCAAGTGCCATAATTCCAAGAATAATTCCCATTTCAATTGGCAATGAAACAGAGAAAGCGATTAGGAAAAGAGGCTTGCCAATATGGACCATAAAGTCAGGGTATGTAAGCTCAAAAATGAGTAAAAGCAAACCAAAAAGTGCATTTATCCCAATTCCACCACCTAAAATTCCAACCTTTAATGGAAAGGAGTTGGTTGCCTTGGCAGGCTTAAATACAAGATAAATTAGGTTCATCATAGGTATAATAAACACCCACAAAAGTAGGAAAATGTACCTATAATTATAAAACGCATTACTAAATGATGTAAAGGTAGCGGTTATAGCTGAACCGGTAAATACAAACACTACAATGCTTAAAACACAAAGAGCTATATATTCAGCTATATGTAGCTTGAAAAAGCCATATTGACCAAGGCTATTTACAAAACGACTTACGCCTGTATTTTCAATCACAGTAATTACGATAAAAAACGCATGTAAAAGAATCAAAGCAAAATGCACAATTATCATATCATAAGGGAAGTGCACAATAATGCTTGGCAATGCATCATAAACACCAAAACGGTTGTTACTTGCATATAATTTAATGTTTACAAAAATAAATACAAGGCATAAAATTGCATATAGAATTACAAGTGAGGAATAAACAATTTTAGCCACCCTGTGTACGTTTTTTACATAAAATTGATAGAAAAAGAACAAAAAGCAAAGAACCGGTAAAAGGAATGAAAGCACCATAGGTAGCATAACAATTCCTTCCCTAAAGCCATTTGCAATAAAGCCAGATAAGCACTTATAAAAATCGTACATGTAAAAGCATGCAAACAAAAGAAGAGTGCCAAAAACAGCGTTGGTTATTATTTTTTTAGTTTTCATAATGCTCATACCTCGCTGTTTCATTTTTAAAGTTTTCCTTTATGTAGTCAATTGAAACAAATTCCTCTTTTGATACATTGTTCTTTAAGGTAATTAGCTTGTAGCCTATCATTTCTGTATCGTGATAAAGCTGATTAGTTGCCTTTACCCCGTAAGAGAAAATTGACTTATCTCCATCTTTGTCTGTGTAAATAAAATCACCATAGTTTATATGGTCGTGTCCACAGAAGTAGGAAACAATATTTGCCTCCTTCAATTTTTGGTATGAGCCATTGTTTTCATAGCCGTAAAGTGCGTTCTCTTGGAACTGTCCTTGACCTGCACTCGTGCCTGCTTTGTACTGATCCCACGCCTCTTGATATTCAACTAAAGGAATATGGAAAAATGCAAGACCTATATAGTCCTTGTCAATGCTTTTTTCGTAAATGTTCACCGCGTGCTCAAGCTGTTCTGAGTGGATTACATCATAGTCATAGTCAGGACCCATAAAGTGATAGGTGTTTGAATCAATTATGTGTATGCGATATTTTACATCAGCTAAGTCAAGAGATTTTGTGCGGTCATCAACTAAGTCAATGTAAAAGTTAGTTAAGCCAAAAAGATTGTCGTCTTCAAAATCAACAAACGCACCATATTTTGAGTCCTTTATTTCGTCCCCGTCCTTGGTGGTGTAAGAGGACATAACCTCGTTTATAAAATACCTTGGGTAGTCCCCTTGGTTGTCGTGGTTTCCAAAGGTTAAAGTAAACTTAGTAAGTCTGCCTCGCTCACTTGTTAGTTGCATGCACTCGTCATTTAGAGATTTAATAAGGGATTTTACCACACCCTTTGAGGCATACATAAAGTTGTCACCTGTCAAAATAATTAAGTCAGGCTTTGTTTCCCATATGTTTTTCTTGAGTAAATTTAATTGGTCCTCAATATCGGTTTCGATTCCAAAATGCAAGTCAGCAATTTGCAAAATCTTAAAATCGTCATAAAACTGCATTGTCGTTCTGTAATTTTCCACATCGTAGCTTTTTTCGTTTTTCCCACACGAGGAAAAGCAAAGCAAAAGCGACAAAACCAAAAAGACAACCAAGGAAATAGATAAAATTCGCTTTTTCATAAAGCCCTCCATCAAGCTATTTAATTCTTTTATATCATAAATCGACAAAAATATCAAGAGGCGAAGAGATGATTGTTAATTGTAGTGTGTAGGGGACACATTGACATTCGAAAGCTCTGCCTCCTTTGTAAAGGGAGGTGTCAACAAGGTTGACGGAGGGATTTTAAAAAGGCAGGATACATTGCTAACGCAATGAGTTGAAACGAGCCTTATGCTCACAAGTGGACAACGGCTTTCGTTTCACTTGCGAACCTAATTCAAGGCAAGCCTTGAAGACAGGTCGAAAAGCC
>JAZOCP010000060.1:0-2118 GCA_045596585.1 Eubacteriales bacterium | reverse complement strand
GCTAAATATTCTATTTTCCAATTAAAGATAACAAACATAGAAAACAAGGATGCACTCTTCCATTGTAGTGGCTACTTCGTTGTTGGAAATGAAATTTCATATATCAATGGCACCACACATGAAAACACATCAATAACTGTGTCGTACAATAATTACACAGGTAAAGTAGAAAGCTAAAGAAAAGCCACCCGCGGGTGGCTTTTTTACTTTTATATCAAGCCATTTAAAACAACACCATAGCTTTTTTGAATATAAACGTTGACAAGAAAATAATAATATGATACTATAATATTAACTAATATTTAGGAGAGATGAAATGAAAAAAAGGCTTCTTTTA
Source organism: Eubacteriales bacterium (assembly GCA_045596585.1). GTDB lineage: Bacteria > Bacillota > Clostridia > Oscillospirales > CAG-272 > RGIG2000. The sequence goes on along the minus strand of JAZOCP010000060.1, from coordinate 1,781 downwards.
ACTTTTATTTTAACTATGGCACTTGCTTGTCTTTTTATCATAGGCGTTTCAGCAAGCCCATATGACGAACCAAGAACAACTCTTGAGTATACTGACATAAACGGTACAACACATACTGTGCCTGTTGTAAAATCTGATGTAGAGGTATCAGTAGTAAATGAAGCTATTCGTTCCGACACATCAAGAGAACGCAAATGTGATTTATCTGGACTAACTAACATGGCAGATAATAGTGCGCTTTGCATTTTAAAGGACACCAATGGTGGCTTGACCGCTTATCCAAGCTGGTATATCATTGATGCTACCGGAACTGCTATTTATGAAATAAGCTATGGCTACTTAAATTCACTTACTGCTACAACAGGTAAGTCCTATACTGAGGGCGCAATTGTTTATATGGAATTTCCACAAGGTATGTCTAATGTAAGAAACAATGGTGTTTTTGGTATGAAGGCTAATGGCAACCCATATGAAACAAATGTAACTGATTTTCATATTCCAAAAACAGTTGAAAGCATAGATTCAAACACATTTAATTCAATGCCAAACTTAAAAAACGTTTTCATTGAAGAAGGCAGCCCAATTACAGCGATTAATGGTAGCACATTTTCAAACTCAAGTGTTGAATATATACAGTTTGAAAGCCTTACTCAGTTAACAAGCATTGATGGCTGCTCTAGCCTTAAGAACCTTAAAAGCCTTGACCTTTCAAATTGTGTAAATCTTACAACAATACAATCAGGTACTTTTTCTGGCTGCACTGCCCTTGAAAGCCTTGACCTTTCAAAATGTGTAAACCTTACAACAATAAAATCAAGTGCTTTTAATGGTTGTACAGGTCTGGGACCAATCACTTTGCCAGATTCTCTTACTTCAATCGGCGATGACGCCCTTAATAATTTGGGCAACGGTTATCTTACAAGCTCATATCTTCCAGCAAGCTTAGAATGGATAGGAAAGCACTTCTTTGCATATAACACTAACCTCTTGGAAACTTACATTTTCCCAGTTGGTGTTAAGGCTTTGGCAGATGAGCCGTTTCAGGACTCAAAGGTTGCAGGTGGACCAAGTGGCAAGGAGCTTAACCTTGTATTCTTAGGTGAGGTTACAGGTATTGTTTATCTTAATGGTAATGGTCATCAAAAGCACGCAGAGAAGGTAACAGTTTATTTTGCACAAAACTCCTGTGATCAGTATAACACAAACGGCTTTAAAATTAAGCCATCTAGCAAATCTGCAACTAGCGTTCCAGACGCTATTAGAGCAGCCTTCTGTAAGGGCACAGGCGCTGGTACAAATGGTAGCGTAACAGGCGTAGAGTATGTGTATATTACAAATGTAGATGGTACATCTTTTACTAGCGACTATGTAAACCATGCTGATTACGGCTTTGATTTTGATAACCATAAGCATTTTGGTGCACGCGTGTCACTTGCCGAAACCTGTGGTAAGGATGGCTTTGAGGGTGTAAGCTGTATCGTTTGTGATACACAAATAGGCGAAATTGTCCCTGCAACAGGCAACCACACAACCGAGGATGACGGCAACTGTGAAACAGAGGTTATCTGTTCAGTATGTCAAAATGTAGTAATTGAGGCAATTTCTCACGTTCTTGGTGAGGTATATAGCTACGATAAAGGCTATCTTGAAACAGGCACACTTAAAATTGGTTGCACAAATAAGGGCTGTACACACGGTGAAACAACTGAAATCCCAGCACTTGTCACCTCAAAGGGCTACTCACAGGATTCAACCTCGACAGCAGTTGTCCTTGGCATAAC
>JAZOCP010000059.1:0-11147 GCA_045596585.1 Eubacteriales bacterium | reverse complement strand
TATTCTATCAATATAAAAGAGCTTTAAGTATGAAATTTTTTCAATCAATAACTTAAAGTCCTCATCATCCACTAAATCCCCAAGCATTGAGCGAATGGTAGAAAACATACCATCTCCACCATTTTCAAGATGCTCCTTTATATTAGATGCTTGCTCTAAGAAATATGGAAAATACTCTTCGTCATCTAAATACTCTTTTATTTTTTCGGTTTCTTCTTTGCTAAAAAGATTCTTTGTAAAGCCACCAAACTTCAAGCATTCTTTTATATATTCGTCATCGCTATTGTCCTCTTCTAATTCCTCTTTGGTTAACAATGTTACGGTATTAGTTGAAGGCTCTTGGTCTATGGCTTCTTCCCTTTCTAATTCCTCTTTTATTAACAAAATGGCGGTATTAGTTAAGACATCTTGGTCTATGGTTTCTTCCTCTTCTTCAAATAACTCTTCCTTAGGCACAAGCTTGCTATTATTTATGGTTTTCCCATTTTGGTCATATTCACGTAATACAACCATTTCATAGCTTGGCTCTCTTGACTTAAGCATTATAATACTCAAGTCGTCTTTTTCCATCTTTTTATACTTCTCTAATAGAGGAAGAGGGTCATTTATATGCTTTATTACCTTATCCATTTCAGATGGCTTAATATATTTTTCATCGCCATCGGGGTATCTAATTAAATCAGCTACTCCATCACAGACTATAAAAATTAGGTCGTACTCGCTTGCGTTTTCGCCCTTTATAACCTCAAAAATATCCCAACAATCATTATTATAGTCATTTCTTATAAAGCCACTATATGATGGATAATAGGTCTTATTAGACTCAGTATCAAAAAGCTTATCTTCACTTGAGGTGATTTTTAATTCACCATTTCTAATTTCGCCTATTAATCCGTCACCAAGTCGTACTATGATTATTCTTTCATCCTTTATTGCAACAGCCTGTACGGTAGCATTAAGAGCGGTTGTTAGGTAATAATCTATTTCCTCATTGTTATTTTGCGCCTTTGCCCTTTTGTATCTTTTGGTCAAGGTTTCATAAATTGGCAATTGTTTATTTATTATATCAATAATTGCTTTACGGTTTTCTTCAACCGAGATATAATCCCTTATTTTCGAGTTGATGGTGGTAATAATCCTTTGCTTTATTTCTCTTTCTTCAAGACCATAAAGCTCATCAAAGCTCTCTGTAAATAGCTTACACAGTAGTTCAACGGTTATAGAGGCGCCAACCTCAGCTAAAGGAGATGAGCTACATCCATCTGAGAGGGCGATTACTAAAACGCCATTTTCCTCAGCACTCATTATACTGTCCTGACAAGGAAGTCCTAATTTTTCGTGTAATTTTCCTATTAGCTTGGCTCCACTAAAGCTCCATTTTTCACTCATAATATTTCCTCTTAAAAATCATCAAGTATTCTTTCTTGTTCATCAGATGTAACAGATACACTTTTTGATAGTCGCTCAATAAATCTAATAAGCTCTTCTATATTAGTTGCATTAATTACTGGTTTTATTGAAAATTTGCTTAATACATCTACTGAATCATCACTTAACGCAACTGCACGAAAATAAATTTTGCCTTCCTCTTGAAGCTGAAGAACCCTTCTTCTTATCTCGGAGGTTTCATCTGATGTCTTTGCGTCAGTCATTAATACAATTACTGGACGGTGCTTTCTTAATCTTTTTTGCTCGTAAAACTCTTTTTGCTTATTTGCTAAATCGATTGCCATTTCAATAGCAACGGTTAGGTTTGAGTCATTGTCACCTGTTGCTCTTTTGTTTACTTCAATATTGTAGCTATGAGCACTTTTAAACTGCAAAGGTGAAAAATTTTCCCATAGCTCCGCCTCTTTATCAAACACTATTGTTGCTGTTTCACAGGAATTAATTGCATCTTCATCATCTAAAATGTATTTGTAAAATTGTTTAAGCGCCTTGCTTACCTTTCCCATTGGGGTCTGATTATAAAGCTGATCATCTATTATTTCATTAACCATCTGACCCTCTATTTTATAGGTCTTTTGGTTTTGTTTTATGTATTTGTTGCTATCGTCTTTTATTACTTCCATAGATGCGCTTCTATCTATTAAAAAGCAAATCGGCGCTCTTACACACTTATTTGAGCTGGTTCTTCTTTCCTTATAATCCATGAAATTTTAAATTCCTTTCGTTTTATATATCATCCCAGTCCTCTGGGTCATCCTCACAAGGCTTTACTAATGAATCTATAGGCATAGAAATAGATCTTAGGTAGTTTTCTTCTAACGGAGCAATATTTTCCTCTTGCTCAATTTCATCTAACTCTTTTTCATAGACGTCAAAAGCTACCTCAGTGCCTTTTGCTTGCTCGTCATAGTCAACATCGTTTTCTTGTGCTTCATATTCAATGGTGTCTTCCTCTACTGGTGCTTCATAAGCTACTACACTTTCTAAATTTAATTCTAAGGGCTCTTCAGCCTGTTCATCTAAGACACCATCAAGAATTTGAGGAATGTTTTCAATAGGCGCATCGTTTTCATCATCGTTGTTTTCATCATCGTTTTGCATAGCACCATTATTCTGTCTGTGCTTTTCAAATATATCAGCATCCTCACTAACGCTGTTTGAAAAGGTTGCGAAAAACTTTTCAAATTCATCATTACCCTTGTCAATTCTTACACAGTTTTCATTAGCCACACTAATATCTATTTCCTCATCGGGACCTGTTCTAAATTTAGCAAGAGTTATACAGGATCTTTCTCGTATGTCATTTTGTGACGAACCGGGATCGATGATAAATACAGGTACAACCCTTAGCCTCTCATTTTCGCTTGTTAATTTTTGCATTTTTTTCAATCTTGCACCTATATCAGTGCCTGGGTTGTATGGGCGACCATCTGACATGATAACTAAGCGAGGTGTTCTCTTTTTTATTCCATCTCTACTTAAGGCATCCATTCTTTCGTTTATAATTTCGAGCCCTAACTTAACACCAACTGGCATATCTCCATGTACTTGAGCCGCTTTTATTTCAATTTTACCGTACTTTCTTTTGAGTTCACCCACCTCAAGAAATTTTTGTCCTTGATATGTCTTAGCATCGTTTCCAAACTCAACTATTGCAACCTCAAATTCATCTTTTTCAGTTGTTTTTTCATTAAGATCGTCAATTAGATAATTAAGGCCTCTGTTTAAGCGATACATGCTTGATTCACCATTTTCATTTTTATGGAACATTGAAGCGCTTGTATCTACAACGACACATACTAATGTTACAATTTTTTTTCTTCCTGTTTTTTGGACTCTTACATATGCCATATTAAGCTCCTAATATTTTTTTGTTTTTACCTTTGTAGAGAAAAGGCCATGGCGTTTACAGCCTTTTTTCCAATTTATATCCCAGCCCTTATCCTCCTTAGGCTTGATAAGAACAATTGGAGAGTGTGCGTTTTCAAATATAAACTCACCAACCTTGTTTAAGCATTTTGGCATTCTTAATTCGCAGTTTTTCATTGAGGTTTCCATAAATGCACGAGTGCCAAGCACCTCAAGAGAGGCTGGTATATTAATTTTTTCAAGACTGGTACAGCCAGCGAATGCCTTTTCTGGTATTTTTTCAAGCTCATCAGATAAAGCTACACTTTTTAGTGCTGTACAGCCCATAAATGCTTCCTTTTCCATTTGCTTAATGGACTTTAATTCTATATTCTTTAGTGATAAGCACTTATAAAATGCACGTGAACCAATTTTAGTAGCGGTTTTTAATATATCGCCACCTACAAAGACGTCACAGCCAGCAAATGCAAAGTTGCCTATTGTGGTTATTTTCTTATCGGATGTAACGGTTTTTAAGCCTGTGCAATTTTCAAATGCGTTATCATAAATTATTGCACCAAAAATATTAACCCTCTTAAGGTGGTTGTTTGGTGTACTAATTCCTAAATCTGCAATTGTGCCAACCTCTTTATTTAGCTTGATTGTAAGCTCCTCAAGCTTTGTGCCCTTAAAGACCTCAGCTCCTATTGTATCGAGCATCATAGAATCAAGCTCTGCCTTTACAAGACCACTACAGCCAGCAAATGCACGCTTACCTAAATATCTAAGTCTTGTAAACTTAACATTCGTCAAGCTACGACAATAGCTAAATGCGTTTTCTCCTATTTCGTCAATAGCTTCAGCACCAATTATTGATTTAAGCGAGTAGCAGCCATTAAAGCATTCATCAGGTATTTTATTAATGCTTTCACCCAAGGTAATGCTTTCAAGAGCCTGACAGCCTTTAAATGCGCCAGCGGTGAGCATACCACCCTTAACCTCTACATTTACTATGTTTGGTACAGTTTCTCCAAACAAATATGAAATTGGCATTGGTGTGTCAATATTTTTGCCAAGATAAGGTAAGGTAAGCCTTCTTAAAGACACGCAATCCTCAAATGATTCCTTGCCAAATGTACTAACCTCATCAAGTGATGGGATTTTTTCAAGGCGATTACAGCCCCTAAAGCATTTTGCAGGTATCTTTTTAAGTGGACTTTCTATTTCAATGCTCTTAAGTGACTTAAATCCATCAAATGCTCCCTCTGTCAGGGTTGCACTTTTTAGTGATATCTTTGTCAGCCTGTCTTCGTTTACAAAATATGAAAGTGGCTGATTCTTGCCCTCGTTGTCCTTCAAGGTGGCAAGAGATAAAGCGCTTAGGCCTTTACAAGAGCGAAGTGCGTCCTTTTCTATATACTCAGCATCACTTAAATCAAGGTCTGATACGATAGAATTTGCAAATACATTTTTTCCTACACGCTTAACTAAATTACCAAAGCTAATGCTTTTTGCATCGTTTTTAGGCGCACAGTATATTACTTCCTTATTTGAATTTAAAACAAGGCAGTTTGCAATTGTTGTGTAATTTATGCCATTTTTAGCGCCATCAAGCTTGGCAATATTTAAAGAATCATATACCCATGTTGAATCAATTTTTTCAACAAACTCATTTATAGTTATGCTTTCAAGTTGGTTGCATGATGCAAATGCATATTCAGAAATCACAGAGACTGATGGCATATTAGCAAGCTTAATGGTTGAGCCATAAAACGCTTTTTTCTCAACAACTTTGATGTTTTTAAGGCTTATAGCCTCTACGCTTGCATTCATAAATGCTCCCTCTTGAACCTCTTGTGGGTTGCCGAGTACAACAATCTTGCCCTCAAATTCATTAAAGAAATATGCAGGGATTATATTTGCATATACAGATGCTTTCATCTCGTTTGTTCTTGTTATACCAAAGAGGTTCTTTGCCCTCATTTGGTATTTTATATGTTGCTTTGTAATTGGGAATATTATTTCTCTTAGGGAAACACAACCCTCAAATGCACAAGCGCCCACATACTCGCACTCGCTTTCAAGCTTGATTGCCTTTAATGAGCGACAATTATAAAATGCCATATCACCAAGGTGAGTTAGATTGTTTAATCCAGTGATGTTTTCAAGTAGCTCACAGCCACTAAAGGCGAGGTCGCCTATTTTCTTTGTGCCCATTAAAACTACTTCTCTTAAGCCCTTCATTGATGCAAAGAGCTTTCTCTTAATGGTTTGACCCGAATATTTTACATATTTTATTGAATTTGCATTAGTAAATGCATTTTTAATTTGTCTGTTTAAAACACTTCCAAGCTCAAGACTTCTTATGTAATTACAGTTATAAAATGCCTCGTCTGCTATATATGTGTTTTCGCCTGTAATAATTAATGATGTTAATGAATCAATGCTATCAAATGCGCCTGAATATACAAGCTTAATGTTATCTGTAAGCTCAACTGATTCAACCGCTTTATCATAGCAATAAACAATTGAATTATTTTTGTAAAGGAATCCGTCCTCTGCTTGATATTTATTGCTATTTATGGTCTTGATATCTTCAATTCGTGAGCCAACAAATGCAAATGGCTCAATACATGAAACATTATCAAGCACCAATGTGTCAAGATGACAGCCATTAAAGGCATTTTTGGAAATTGTGCCAATGTTTTTAAGTGTTAGATTTTCAATTTCAACACCATCAAAGTAGTTACTTGTTATATCAGCACCTTCAATTACAAGGCTATTTAATTTCTTACCCGTTCCTAAAAGCTCAGCTGGCTTTTTATTTGGAGAAGAAAGATAAAGGCTTTCAAGATTTAAGGCTTTGAGTGTACCAGCATTAAGCAAGGACGCTTTTTTAACGTTTAGGTTAAGAAGCTGTTTTACTGAATCAAAGTAAGTAGCTGTCCTTACTGGCGCGTTTTCTAACTCAAGGGTGTCAATTATTATATCGCACTCACCATCAATGGTTTCCTTGATTGAACCAAGTGTAACATTCTTAATAGAAAGTGTCTTTATAACAGCATCCTTTTTAAACGAGAATGCGCCTAAAACGCTTGCCCTGTCAAGCTCCATATAATCAAGCTTGGAGCAATTATAAAGGGCTGAGGTTTCTATGTTTTTTGCCTCTTTTATTACTATCTTACTTGTGTTTTTACAGTCGATTGCCATTGAGGCAATTTTTGTTATATTCTTGGGAATAATTAGTTCTTCTGATGCGTTTTCAACTGCATATTCCTCTATTGTGCTTATTTCAGAAATTACACGCTCTATTGTGTCCTTATCGCTTAAAAAGTATAGGGACTTTTTATTGCGTGAGAAAATTGAGCCATTTTCCTGTGTGAAGTTTGGACACTCGTTTGAAATTACAACCTGAGTATTATCACCAATTTCCTTAATTGAAAGTGGAGAAAACTTACTTAAGCTCTTGCCTATTTGTATTTCAAGAAGTGAATCACAGCCATTGAACGCAGGATTTACAAGCTCGATGATTTTAGGTAGATTAATAATTGTTATCTCTTTACAGCCACTAAAGGCGCTCTTCGGTAGCTCGAAGGAATTAATAGTAACCTCTTTTATACCACTTGGTATCGAAGGCTTATTTAGGTTATCGCTTGGGTTTTCTGTAAAAATTGCACCTAAGCCTACCTCTTCTCCCGTTGCGTTTTTAGATGTGCCAACGAATGGCAAACAAAGCTCACTTATGCTATCACAGCCATAAAATGCGCCTTGTCCTATATATTCAACGTTTTCGCCAAGAGATAATGACTTTATATCTGATTTAGCAACTGAATATTTGCCAAATCTCTTAATTTTTGATATATCAATTAAGGATTCTGCATTTTTACATGCAAAAAGCGCACCTGTATCAAGCTCTGATATTTCACCATCTGCAATTAAGTTATTTAGCTCAGTGCAATCCTTAAATGTGAATTGTCCTATTTTGTTAATTTGTCCCTTCACCTTAACTGATGCAAGTGACGAGCAACCATCAAAGGCAGAGGGTGCAAGCTCCTTGTCCTTAACATCAAATTCAATATATCGAATATTGGAATAGCCCGCAAACGCCTCTTTATCAATTGCACCATAGGTATAAAGATAATTAATTCTTCGTTTTGAAAAGCTTTCCTTTGTCTTGTCAAATACATTGTAAATATTAGGCGAGTAATCGATCTTTAGTGTTAATATATCACCAATTCCATGGAAAGCGCCCTCTTCAACCTTGGCATTTGTTAAGTCTAATCTAATATTGCCAGTTGGAAATTTTGCATTAGCAAAGCAAAATCTTTCAAGTCTTTCAAATTTGCGACTAAAATTGAATCGAGTTAAGTCAGTATATGCTAAGGACCTTTTACCAAAGGATTTTACATTCTCTAAAAAGCTTTCAATATATTCAAGCCTTGAGCATTTGTAAAATGCATCCTCGGGTATTGTGTCGCCATTATAGCTCATGTTAATTTTTTCTAAGGAAACGCATGCGGAAAATGCGCTTTTTCCTATATGCTTTACAGGTGTGCGCATAGTAACAGAAATTAGATTTGTGCAACTACAAAATGCCCCGCTTGGTACAGTATCGGAGCTTCTTATTTCTACATTTTTTATGTTTTGATAGCTTGCGAATTGGTTTTTATTTATCTCGTCTTGCTTGATTGTTTCAAGCAATTTCATATTTTCATTAAAGTCCTCAAGCTTTTTATAGAAAAGTGTATGAGGCTTTTCAAGTGATTTGTTTCTTTCAAGGTTCAACACCTTAACATTAGTAGCGCCCTTGAATGGTTCGCCTTGAATAGCTTGTGGAATTGTAACAAGCTCAACCTTTTCTATGAACTTACAATTTAAAAAGGCTTCCTTGCCGAGCTTTTTACACCTTTCAAGTGAAATAGATGTAAATCCACAGCCCTCAAATGCTCTTGCGTCAATTTCGGTTATTTGAGAAACAAAGCCTGATTCTTTAATTTTTTTGCAGTTTGCAAATGCTTCACTTCCCACCTCTGAAAGCGCATAAAATACAAGGCTATCATTTAATGCGATACAGTTTTTAAAGCATCTTGAGTCTACTTGAATTATGTTTTGTGTGTTGATTCTTTTTAGCTTTGTGCAGTCCTCAAAGCATGAGTCTGGTAGCTTTAATACTCTTTTTGGAAGGGTTACCATTTCAAGTGAGGTGCAACCCATAAATGCTTCCTTACCTATTTTCTCTACAGAATCAGGGATGAAGACAGATTTTATATATTTATTGTTTTTAAATGCGCCCTTGTCAATTATTTTTATTCCAGCTGGAATGATAACATATGGCGTTTTGCTTTTTATTCCCTTTAAAATATCCCTCTTTAAAACATCTCTTGCGATTATAAAGTCGGAATAGCTCACCTTAAGCCTACCAAAGCCAAAGCTTTCCTCGCCAGTTAATGAAGCCCTGTGTTGATAGTTATACTCGCTTGGGTTTAGCCAACGAACCTTGCTTATTTGTAGCTCCTTGTAGCTTGGGTTTTTATAAAGCTCATAAAAAAGCTCAAGAACTGAAGAAATATAATATGCATAGGTATAGCAAGAAATCTCGTGTTTCTCGAGATTTTGTGCAATTTCTTCTATTTTGCTTGCAAGATGGGTAAAGCCATTGTTTTCCTTCTCGCTTTTTTGGTATGCAAGAAAGAGGTCCTTTATAAATCCCTTATGTGCATCCACTATGCATTTATATTCTTGAAGCTGAAGCCAATCCTCGTTTGTTTGGCATTTCTTTTTCAGCTCATGAGCGAATTTTAAATCAAAGCCTTCATCGTCAAGGGGAAGCTGATTAGCTACCTCCTTGAGGGCTAAATTAAACTCCATTATGTATCTCCTGTGGGTTTATTTTATTAGGTCGTTATATAATTTATTTAATACATGTAAGCCATGTATAACTGCAAATGGGTAATCAGCCTCACCGTAGTGTGTATTTGCATTACCCCTGCGTCTTACTGCGGATAATTCTTCGCTAAAATAAGAGCTTATAATCTTATTTTGGGTTAATACTTTAGTAATGTCGGCTACTGACATTTCTTCTTCTCTTTTCTTGCCGAAGCTATTGATTTTTTCAACCTTTGGAATCGGACCTATTTTCTCTTCATGCAAAAGCTTTATGCATTGCTCAATTGCCATTCTTGAAAGGATTAGTGGGGTGTACATATCCTTAATTGGATGGTGGCTATATTGCTCTGCTCTTTTTGCGTTTCTTATAAATATGCGTCTTCTAAGGTCTAAGTTTGAGGTGTCAACTAAGTTATAAATCAAAGGACTATGTAATTCCTGATGGATTGTGTCGTTTATTACCTCACGTTGCTTAATGCCAAGGATTTCCAATGACCAGCTAACAAAAAGTACGTTGTGCAAAAAGCCAATCTCGTCAACCTTTGATACGTTTTCAATGCGCCTTGCAACAAGCTCAGCCTCTATTTTATGTATTGAGACCTCTTGGGAGTACTGTTTAGACAAGCCCATCTTGAAATCACGAAGCTCCTTTGAGAGTCTTTTGTTTTCTTTTTTTAACTTATCCTCATTCTTTTGGATTAAGTTTAGATATTCCTTAATAAACTCACCAGTCTTCTTAATAGACTCATATTTATTGTCCTTTTTTCCAGAAAAATATAGAGTTAAGATTTCGTCTGCAAGAGCTATCATCTTCTTCTCAATAGGATGTTGCTTTGTAGCATATTCATCTTGATAATAATTCATATTCTCTCCTATTAAACAAAAGCATTTTCATCATCAAAATGAACGGAATTATGTTGCGAGTTGTGAACGGAGTTTTGAATTGGCATAACAAGTGGTGTTAACAAGTCATCATCGTCTGGATGCTGTGAGTTGTGAGTTACCAAGGTTGAGGTCCATTTAATAAACTCTGTTATTTGGGTGGCATTGTTTGCCTCTAAAACACGATTCTTATCGGTTGTAAATTCTGCAAGAACATCCTTGTCAGCCTCTTTGCCAATTGCAATTGCAACCTTTGTTGCTTTTCTACCCCATGGAAGCTCAAGTAGCTTTTTTAGGCTCTTTTTATATGTATTAGAGGTATAGCCTCTACCATCTGTTGGCTCGCCATCAGATAGAAGAACAATGATTGGTCTTAGGCTTCTTTGGTCGTAGCTGTTAGTGTCAAGCACGTTTGTTAATTTTTCAAACGCATCTGCCATCGGTGTTACACCATCGGCAACTAAAATGTCCTCATATTTAAAGTCGTTTACGTTTGTCTTTTCCTTTAAGTGCCATTTTGCATTTATGCCACCAAACGTTAAAATTCTAATGTTTATCTCGGCATATGGGTTTTTTCTGGCTTCATTTCTAAACTCGTTTTCAAGCGCCTTCATAGCTTTATTAACTGTTTGAAGCTTATCTCCCTGCATTGAGCTTGATGTGTCAATTACATAAATTACATCAAGTGGCTTTTTCACTGTTTCAATAGTCGCTCTTTTAATTGGCATCTTTTTTTCTCTCCTCTATTTTAAATAATATCTTTGATTCTATATTTCCTTTTTCAAGAGCTTTAAAATACTCTTTTGTTATAGGCTTTAGCTCTAATTTGTTTTTATTTGATGATAAAATAACTGAAAATTGCTCATCTTTTTCTATTACCACTCCCTCTTTTTCAAGAGTTAGATTATGAAGTGTATTATTAATAAGCAATAGCTTGTTTTGGCTTATATAATCCTTAATATACTCTTTGCGCTTCTTATGAATTTCTACTTTAACCTGCTCAAGCTCTGCTAATATAGAATCATTGTTATCGCTTTCAATGTTTTCCAATTCATCTACTATTTTTTTTCGTTTTGAAAGAA
>JAZOCP010000058.1:0-2145 GCA_045596585.1 Eubacteriales bacterium | reverse complement strand
CCATTGTAGAAGCTACTGTGCAGCTCTTAATGTACTGACCCTTAGCAGCAGCTGGCTTAGCCTTGATGATAGCGCCGAGCAATGTGGAGAAGTTCTCCTCAAGCTTCTCAGCACCGAAGGATGCCTTACCGATTGGACAGTGGATAATGTTGGTCTTGTCAGGACGGTACTCAATCTTACCAGCCTTAGCCTCTGTAACAGCCTTAGCAGTATCCATTGTAACTGTACCAGCCTTTGCGTTTGGCATAAGTCCCTTAAGACCGAGAATCAGAGCAAGACGACCGATAACACCCATCATATCAGGTGTTGCGATAACAACGTCGAATTCAAACCAGTTTTCCTTTGTAATCTTTTCAACGTAATCTTCAGCACCAACGTAGTCAGCACCTGCAGCCTCAGCAGCAGCAGCCTTGTCACCACGAGCAAATACAAGAGTACGAACCTTCTTACCTGTACCGTGTGGGAGAACAACAGCGCCTCTTACTTGTTGGTCAGCGTGACGTGAGTCAACGCCAAGACGAACGTGAACTTCAACAGTTTCGTCAAATTTTGCGGTAGCTGTTTTGCAAACAAGCTCCATTGCTTCAGCTGGGTCGTAAAGCTTTGTTGAGTCAACAAGACCTGCAGCAGCGATATATTTCTTTCCTTGTTTCATCTCAAACTACCTCCTTAGTCCTCAACAGTAACGCCCATAGAACGAGCAGTACCCTTGATCATGCTGATAGCAGCGTCAAGTGAGCCAGCGTTTAGGTCAGGCATTTTTGTCTCTGCAATCTTTGTAACTTGTTCCTTTGTGAGCTTAGCTACCTTTGTCTTGTTAGGAGCAGCAGAAGCTGTCTCAATGCCAGCAGCCTTCTTAATAAGAACTGGAGCTGGTGGAGTCTTTGTGATGAATGTGAATGAACGGTCAGCGTAAACTGTGATTACAACAGGAATGATGTAACCAATATCGTTCTTTGTTCTTTCGTTAAATTCCTTTGTAAAGTTAGGAATTGATACACCGTATTGACCAAGTGCAGGTCCGATAGGTGGTTGTGGTGTTGCTTTTCCAGCAGGGATTTGAAGCTTAATATAACCCTGAATTTTCTTAGCCATTATAAATTTCCTCCTATGTGGTTCTGTACGAGAGAATTAAGAAAAATTTTTCTCTCTCCCACGAATTTGCGACACTGTGTCGCCCATAATTAAACTTTTTTAATTGCTTTAGCATCCAAGCTAACTGGCATTTCACGGCCAATTGTGGACACAATAACTGTAACCTCGGATTGATCCTCGGATATTTCACTGATAGTACCCTTATGACCAGTTAAGAAGCCGTCAATAATTTCAACCTCATCACCAATCTTGAAGGCATCAAGCGCAACCTGCTCTTCAATAGAGAGTGCAAGTGCCTCTTGATCTGTTAGTGGAACAGGTCTTGACCCTGGGCCAACAAATCCTGTAACACCGCTGATATTTCTAACAACGTGCCATGTTTCATCGTTCATAATCATCTTAATGAAAACATAGGAAGGGTGGAGCTTTTCCTCAACAACCTTTTCCTCACCTTTTGCATTAGTAGTTGTGGTTAGAACAACAGGAATTTTCACGTCAAAAATAACATCAGACAAATTTCTGTTTGCAACAACCTTTTCAATTGTTGCCTTTACTTTGTTTTCGTAACCGGTATATGTGTGAATGATATACCACTTAGGTCCGACATTGAGTTCGTTAAAATCGCTCATAACCGTACCTCTTAGCCCTTGAATATTAAGCTACCAAGCTCACTTAAGCCAGTAACACCAAGACCACAAACTGTATCAATAATACCAAGAGCAACAGCGAAGCATGTTACAATAACAAGTACTAATAAGAAGTTCTTAGAAGTAGATTTAAAGGAAGCCCAAGAAATCTTCTTCCATTCTGCTTTAAGGCCTTTAATCTTTCCGCCAAGCATTACAAAGAATTTGCCAATCTTTGCGAAAAATCCATTTTTCTTCTTTTCAGCCTTTTCTTTTTTCTCAGCCTTAGTTTTTTCTACCTTGTTAGCAGAAACCTCAGCTGGCATTTCATTTTTCTTTTCGTTGTTTGCCATAGCGTTCTCCTTACTTAGATTCCTTGTGCAAGGTGTGCTTACGACAGAAGCGACAGAACTTGTTCATTTCA
>JAZOCP010000057.1:0-1587 GCA_045596585.1 Eubacteriales bacterium | reverse complement strand
ATATATCCTTTGGGTAATCCTCGGATTGATATGTTAAGCTTTTGTAATTAGCAAATTTTTGAGAGTCAGACTCGTTTTTCAAAATAGCTAAAAGCTCATTTGTATTAAAGCGATTATTATCGCAAAAATACTTAATAAATGGATTTTTTTCTTTATCAAATATCTGTGGGTAGCTACCATATTCAAGCGAAGAACCAGCTATTCCACTTGCAAGTAGGTATGACATTTTCAAGGTCAATTGATTGCTTTGTTCATTTTCCTTGCGATTTATTGATAAATAATCATAAAAAAGCCTTGTTTTCTTCGAAACATCAGCCTCTTTATATGCTTGTTCACCCTTTTTAGAGAAAAACCACTTTGCTTGAACCTTGTCAGCTACTGAATATTTTTTCGAATTTGTTATGAGCGAAAAAAGCTCAACTGGTGAATAGAAAAATTTCATAATTTACCTTTCTTTTATTCGTTATAATATATTATTTTATCATATATACAAGGAGTTTGTCAAGATTGTTTAATTCGAGGTGCAGAAAATAAAAAAGCGCATCGTATGATGCGCTTTTTTATTTATGCTTCTTGGAAGTCGTCCTTGCCAACTCCACATAGTGGACATACAAAGTCGTCTGGTAAATCCTCCCATTTTGTGCCAGGGGCGATGCCATTATCTGGATCACCTACAGCCTCGTCATACTCGTAGCCACATACTGTGCATACATATTTCATATTAGTTCCTCCTTATATTAACGGTTAACCCGTTTTTTAACCAAGTAAAAAATCAAACGCCATCATTGTAACAAAGCCGATAAGCAAGGCGTATGTTGCATATCGCTCATTTCCGTGTGAATGTGTTTCAGGTATCATTTCATCACTTATTACATAAAGCATAGTGCCTCCTGCAAATGCAAGTGCAAATGGTAAAATCATACTTGAAATTGATACAGCAAAGTAGCCGATTAATGTTCCAACAACCTCGACAACACCAGTTGAAAGCGCAATTAAAAATGTACGTTTTTTCGACATTCCTGCTGATATCATTGGTGCTATTATAACCATACCCTCGGGAATGTTTTGGAGTGCAATTCCTCCTGCGACAACAAGCGCGTGGGTTGTATTTTCCGAGCCAAAGCTAACGCCTGCGGCAATGCCCTCTGGCAAATTATGGATTGCGATAGCAATTACAAATAATAATACCTTGTTTAGCTGTTCTGTCTTGTGTGGATGTGTTTCTGTATCAACCCCAGTTAATTTATGAAGGTGAGGTACAAGCCTGTCTATTAAGTTGAGCGCTATTGCTCCTACTATAATTCCACTAATTGTAACAAGGAGCTTTATTGGTGTTTGCGCACTACTTAATTCAATAGATGGAACGATTAATCCAATCACCGCGGCACAAAGCATAACGCCAGCAGCGAATGAAAGAATTATATCGCTAAAGCGCTGTGAGGGCTTTTTAAATAAAAAACCTATTATTGAGCCAAGAATCGTTGCACCACCAACGCCTATTGCTGTTAAAAGAACTATCTCAAAGCCATCCATTTTTAGCCCCTTTCTTAAAGTGTTTTGTTTATGAACAACTATAACTAAATCATT
>JAZOCP010000056.1:0-9069 GCA_045596585.1 Eubacteriales bacterium | reverse complement strand
TTAATTTTATTATAATATTATAATTTTTATAAAAATATTGAAATTACAAAACTTTAGTGTTATAATAAAGTGTAAAAATATGTATATATAGTATTTTTTATCACTATATCTTGTGAAAAAGGAGGATTTTTATGAAAATTGGTATTATTGGCTTTGGCGCAATGGGTAAGACGCATTTATATTCAATAAGAAATATTCCTCTATTTTTCCAAACTGACATAAAGCCAGAGGTAAAGTGGGTTTGCACCCGAAATATCGAAAAGGCAAAAGAAGCATCAGAAAGATATGATATTCCTTTCTATACCGACAATGAGTACGATGTTATTTTTGATGACGAGGTTGATATAATCGACATTTGCACTCCAAATAACTGCCATTTTGAAACTGCAAAAAAAGCAATTTTGGCAGGCAAGCACGTTTATTGTGAAAAGCCAGTGGGTGTAGAAGAGTACGAGGCAGAAACACTCAATACTCTATCATACGATAATAAGGTTTATAGCCAAGTCGTTTTTAATAATCGTTTCCTTGCACCAGTTATGCGTGCAAAGGAATTAATTGAGGAGGGCTACCTTGGTAATATTCTTTCCTTCAACTTTAAATATCAGCACTCAAGTGCGCTTGATGTAAACAAAAACGCAGGATGGAAGCAAAATAAGGATATTTGTGGCGGTGGTGTGCTTTTTGACCTCGGCTCACATGTAATTGACTTAGTCCTTTATTTAATAGATAGCAAATTCAAAACCGTTTTTGGAAAGGAACAAATCGCGTTTCCAAAAAGAAAGGGCATTGATGGCAAAGAGTGGGAAACAAATGCTGACGAGGCTTTTTATATCTTAGCCACTCTTGAAAATGGTGCACATGGCACAATAGAGGTTAGTAAAATAGTTACTGGCGCAAATGATGATTTAACCTTTGAAATTCATGGCGATGAGGGTAGCTTAAGGTTTAATTTAATGGACCCTAACTTCCTTGAGGTATATAAGGCAAATAGTTTTGATGACACCCTCGGTGCTTATAAGGGCTATACAAGAATTGAGTGCGTAAATAGATACCCAAAGCCAGGCGGAGTTTTCCCATCTGTAAAGGCACCTGTTGGTTGGCTACGTGGCCACGTTGGTAGTTATTTTAATTTTCTTGATGCAATAAGCAAAAACACTCAACCAGAGCCTTCACTTAAACAGGCTGCAAACGTGCACTCGGTGATGCGCATGGCATATTTTTCAAGTGAGCTTGGCAAAGAGGTAATGATATGAAAATCATAGGACTTTGTGGCTCAAGTGGCTCAGGCAAGGGTTACGTTTCTATGCTCTTTACCAAATATGGAGTTTTATCAATAGATACTGATCGCTTGTATAGAGAAACAACAACTAAAAAGGGTAGTGAGTGCCTTTTGGAGTTGACAAATGAGTTTGGCAATTCCATATTAACAGAGGATGGTGGGCTTTATCGTCCCGCACTTGCCAAAATTGTTTTTAGTGATAGAGAAAAATTAAACAAACTAAATGAAATAACTCATAAGCACATAAAAAAGGACACACTTGCACTTTTAGCTAATTATAAAAGTGAGGGCGCACGTGCAGTAATAATAGATGCACCGGTGCTTTTTGAAAGTGGCTTTGATAAAATGTGCGACTTTACTGTTTGTGTTACATCACCACTTGAAAGAAAAATTGATCGCATCATGACACGCGACCAAATAACAAGGGAGCAAGCACTTGCAAGGCTTAATTCCCAAAAAAGCGATAGTGAGCTTATAGCTCTTGCAACATATCAAATTGATAATTCTGGTAAGGAATTAACATCACAAATTACAAATATATTAAAAGCAGAAAATATAATCTAAGGAGCGAAAACATGAAAAAGAACGCTAAGAAAATCGACAAAAATGAAGAATTAAAGGAGCTTAAAAAGAAGCTTTTCTATAAAAAAGAAAACGTGTTTGATAATCAAACAAAGAAGGATGCAAAAGCAACCGAAAGATATGCAAAGGGCTATATGAAATTCCTTGACAACGCTAAAACCGAGCGTGAGGCAGTTTCAGAGGGCATTAAAATGCTTGAGGCAAATGGCTTTGTGCCATACACACTCGGTGGCGAAATCGTAAAGGGTGGCAAATACTACTACAACAACCGTGATAAGAGCCTTTTTGCTTTTGTTGCAGGTACTGAAAATATCGAAAATGGTATTAGAATTTGTGCAGCTCACATCGACTCACCACGTCTTGACCTAAAGCAACACCCACTCTTTGAAAATGATGGCTTTGCATATCTAAAGACACACTACTATGGTGGTATCAGAAAGTATCAATGGGTTACAATTCCACTTGCACTTCATGGCGTAGTTACAACACTTGATGGTGAAAACGTTCAAATCACAATTGGTGAGGACGAGGGCGACCCAATCTTCTGCATCACAGACCTATTACCACACCTTGCAAGAGAACAATCACAAAGACCACTTGCAACAGCTATTACAGGTGAGGGTCTTAACCTACTTATCGGCTCACAGCCAATTGATGGTGAGATTGATGAAAAGGTTAAATTCAATATGCTTAAAATCTTAAACGAAAAATATGGCATCACAGAAAACGATTTTGTAAGCGCTGAGCTAACAGCAGTTCCAGCAGGCAAGGCAAGAGATCTCGGACTTGATCGCTCAATGATTGGTGCATATGGCCATGATGACCGTGTTTGCGCATACCCATCACTCACAGCTATTATCGAAAACAAGGATAGCGAGCATACAATTATGTGTGTTCTTGCTGACAAGGAGGAAATTGGCTCAGAGGGTGTTAGTGGTATGAGATGTCGTCTAATAGTTGACCTAATTGAGGAAATTTCAAAGAACCTCGGTGGTAATCCAAATGTGGTTAGAGCAAACTCTATGTGTCTATCAGCTGACGTAAGTGCAGGCTTTGACCCAATGTATCCAGAGGTATATGAAAGAAGAAATAGCGCAATTGTAAACTGTGGCGTTGTTATGAACAAATACACAGGTGGTGGCGGAAAGAGCTCCACAAATGATGCAAGCGCTGAGTACGTTGGTAAGATTAGAAAAATCTTCCACGATGCAAAAATCGTATGGCAAACAGCTGAGCTTGGTAAAATTGACGTTGGAGGCGGTGGAACAGTTGCTATGTATATCGCTAACCACAACATAAATACAGTTGACCTCGGTGTTCCAGTTCTTTCAATGCACGCACCAATGGAGGTTATCTCAAAGAACGACCTATACGAAACACATAAGGCACTTTGTGCTTTCTGCAAATAATAAGCCAAGGTATTTGACCTTTAGGAAAAGAGGAAAATATGAATATCATTAATGAACTTCGTAATTTTGGATTAGTTCCTGTTATAAAAATCACAAAGGTAGAAAACGCACTTCCACTTGCAAGAGCTCTTGCAAACGGTGGTCTTAACTGTGCTGAAATTACCTTCCGTACAGACTGTGCAGCTGAAGCAATAGCTGCAATTACAAAGGAAATGCCTGATATGCTCGTTGGCGCTGGTACAGTTTTAACACCAGAGCAAGCAGATAAGGCAATTGAGGCAGGCTCAAAGTTTATCGTTAGCCCAGGCTTTAACCCAAGAGTAGTTAAGCATTGTCTTGAAAAGGGTATTCCTGTGCTCCCAGGCTGTGCAACTCCATCAGAGGTAGAGGCAGCTATTGAGCTTGGACTTAAGGCTGTAAAATTCTTCCCAGCAGAGGCTGCAGGTGGCTTAAATATGATTAAGTCAATGTCAGCTCCTTATGGTGGTATTGAGTTTATGCCAACAGGTGGCATAAATGACGAAAATATGCTTGATTATCTCGCATTTGGCAAGATAATTGCATGTGGTGGTAGCTTCATGGTTAAGGACTCGCTAATTGAGGCTGGAAACTTTGAGGAAATCACTCGCTTAACTAAGAACGCAGTAATGAAAATGCTCGGCTTCAAGCTTGCACATGTTGGTATCAACTGTGAAAACAAGGAAGAGGCTACAAAGGGCGCAAAATTACTTTGCACTCTCTTTGGTCTTGATTATAAAGAGGGCAACTCTTCAACATTTGCAGGTGGTGAGTTTGAGCTTATGCATGAGCCTTATCTCGGCAAAAACGGTCATATCGCAATTTCAACTAACTTTGCAAGTCGTGCACGTGCATATCTTGAAAAGCAAGGAATTGAATTTAACGAGCAAACTGCAAAATATGACCAAAAGGGCAACTTAAAGGTAATTTACCTTAAGGATGAAATTTGTGGATTTGCAATTCACTTAGTGGAGAAAAAATAATAATGTTCAATAGATTAAACGAGGCAGAGAAACGCTATCTTGAAATAGAAGAGGCGCTTGCCAACCCCGAAACCGCGTCAAACCAAGCCGAATTTACTAAGGCAATGAAGGAGTATAAGAATTTAACTCCTGTAATTGAGAAGTATCGCGAGTACAAGAAAACACAAAACGACCTCGAGGGCGCTAAGCTCATGATGGAAGAGGAAAGTGGAGAGATGTACGACCTTGCAGTTGAAGAGTACAAGGAATGCAAGGAGAGAATTGCTGTAATAGAGGAAGAATTAAAAATTCTTTTAATACCAAAGGACCCTAATGATGACAAAAACGTAATTGTTGAAATTAGGGCAGGTGCTGGTGGTGAGGAGGCTGCACTTTTTGCCTCCGTGCTATATCGTATGTACTCTATGTATGCTGACTCAAATGGCTTTAAAACAGAGCTAACAGGCGTCAATGAAACAGGTCTTGGTGGTTTCAAGGAGGTTACATTTTTAATCTCTGGAGAGGGCGCATATTCAAGATTTAAGTTTGAAAGTGGTGTCCACAGAGTGCAAAGAGTACCTGAAACTGAGACACAGGGTCGCATCCATACATCAACTGCAACCGTTGCTGTGCTTCCTGAGGCAGAGGACGTTGAGGTTGAATTAAATATGGGCGATGTAGTTGTTGAAACCTGTAAAAGTAGTGGCGCAGGCGGACAACACGTAAATAAAACAGAAAGTGCTATTCGTCTTATTCACAAGCCAACAGGCATTGTTGTTGAATGTCAGGATGAAAGAAGCCAATTTAAAAACAAAGACAAGGCATTTAAGATTTTGCGCGCAAAGCTTTATGATATGAAGCAGCAGGAGCAAAATGATAAAATAGCCTCAGAAAGAAAAAGTCAGGTTGGCACAGGTGACCGTAGTGAAAGAATTAGAACCTACAACTACCCACAGGGCAGAGTTACCGACCACCGTATCGGCTATACAATTTACTCACTCGAAGCATTTTTAAATGGTGATATCGGCGATATGCTTGATAAGCTCGCAACCGCTGATGCTGCCGAAAAATTAAAGGGACAAAGCGAGCAATAAACAGAAAGGAAAGGGAAATGGAAACTAAAATTTTCAAGCTTGACGAAAATAGCATAGATATTTTAGAAGAAGCTGGTACGCTCATAAGAGACGGCTCCTTAGTTGCATTTCCTACTGAAACCGTTTATGGCTTAGGCGCAGATGCATTAAATGCGCGCGCCTGTGCAAGCATTTTTGAGGCAAAGGGCAGACCAAGTGACAACCCCTTAATCGTTCACATAAATGAGCCAAATGATGCCGAAAAAATAGCATATACAACTCCCCTTTACTACGAGCTGGCAAAAAGATTTATGCCAGGCCCACTTACAATTATTTTACCTAAAAAGGAAATAATACCAAGCGAGGTAACAGCAGGCTTAAATACAGTAGCTATAAGATGCCCAGAAAACAAAATTGCAAGGGCGCTGATTAAAGCATCTAAAACGCCAATTGCTGCCCCCTCGGCAAACGCCTCGGGAAGACCTTCTCCTACGACTGCTAAGCATGTATATAATGATTTAAACGGAAAAATACCAATGATACTTGATGGTGGCGCCTCAGAATTTGGTGTTGAGTCAACTGTAATTTCAATAGATAAGGACAAGATAGTTATTCTTCGTCCGGGCTCAATTACACCAAAAATGCTTGAGGACGTGTCTAAAAACATTGAAATTGCATCAGCGGTTAAGGAAGAACTAAAGGCAGGAGAAAAGCCACTTTCCCCAGGTATGAAGTATAAGCATTATGCACCACGTGCAAGCTTATACCTAATAGATGACAGATATATCAATTTTGTTGATTTTACAAAAAATAAGCAAGAAACAGAAAACTGTGCGGTAATGTGCTACGATGAGGAGATTCCTTATCTAAACGAAAGGTGCCTATTACCAGTTGGTAAAAAGCAGGACATAAAGAAGCAGACACATAAACTGTTTGATCTTTTGCGACAGGCGGACGACTTAAAGGTTGATACCGTTTATGCTCACCTACCAAGCGACGACGGTGAGTCCTTAGCAATCTATAATAGACTGATACGCGCATGTGCTCATCGCGTGATAGGAGGATTAAATGGCGAAGGCTAAAAAGCAAGACGAAAAAATAATTAAATATGTTGAAAGAGAAGCGGTTGTTCAACCAATAACTGAAACTATTGAAACAAACTATATGCCATATGCAGTAAGTGTAATGGTTTCTCGTGCAATTCCAGAAATTGACGGATTTAAGCCAGCACACAGAAAGCTTCTTTATACTATGTATAAAATGGGTCTTTTAAATGGTCGCCGTACAAAGAGTGCAAATATCGTTGGTGAAACGATGAAGCTAAACCCTCATGGTGATATGGCAATTTATGAAACAATGGTTCGTTTAACCACAGGAAATGAATCACTCTTGCACCCATTTGTTGACTCAAAGGGTGGCTTTGGTAAGCAATATAGCCGTGATATGGCATTTGCCGCATCAAGATATACAGAGGCAAAGCTTGATAGCTTCTGCACAGAAATTTTCACAGGTATTGATAAAAATGCTGTCGATATGGTTGATAACTATGATGGCACTATAAAGGAGCCAAGACTACTCCCAACCTCATTTCCTAATATTTTGGTGTCTCCAAACCTTGGTATTGCGGTTGGTCTTGCATCATCAATTTGCTCATTTAATCTCGCAGAAATCTGCGATGCAACAATAGCTATACTTCGTTCACCAAGAACGGATATTGAAAAGCTACTCGAAATCGTAAAAGCGCCAGACTTCCCAGGTGGAGGCTATGTTGTTTACGACCGTGAGCAAATTAAAAAGGTGTACGAAACAGGTAAGGGCCCAATTAAGCTCCGTGCAAAATATGCATATGATAAAAACGCAAACTGCATTGAAATATTAGAAATTCCATATTCCACCACCATTGAAGCTATAATGAAGGAAATGGCTGATATGTTCAAGGCGGGTAAATTAAAGGAGGTCGTTGACTTCCGTGATGAAATCGACTTTGATGGCTTTAAGCTTGCAATTGATTTAAGAAAGGGCACAGACCCTGAGCAACTAATGCAAAAGCTTTATAAATTCACTCCACTTGAGGACAATTTCCCATGCAACTTCAATGTTTTAGTTGATGGTTCTCCAAAACAGCTTGGAATCAAGGACATTTTAACAGAGTGGATTAAATTTAGAACCACGTGCCTACGTCGTGAGTTTATGTTTGACCTCGACAAGAAAAAGAAAAGACTTCACTTGCTCCTTGGTCTTGGAAAAATATTGATTGATATTGATAAAGCAATAAAAATTGTGCGCGAAACAGAGAAGGACGAGGAGGTTGTTCCTAACCTCATGGCAGGCTTCTCAGTAGATAAGGACCAAGCTGAATATATTGCAGATATCAAGCTCCGTCACCTAAATCGCGAATATATTATGAACCGCTTGACCGATATTGATAATCTACAACGCGAAATTGCTGACATCAAAGCACTTTTAGAGGACGAAATCAAAATGAAGTCCTTTATGATAAAGCAATTGAACGATATTAAAAAGAAGTATGGCAAGCCAAGAAAAACAGAGGTAATTGCATCTGATAGTGTTAAGGAATTTAACAAGGAAATAATGATAGAGGACTATCAGGCAAGACTATTCTTTACAAAGGATGGCTACTTAAAGAAAATTACTCAGCAGTCACTTCGTGGTAACTCAGAGCAAAAGATTAAAGAGGGCGACGAGATTATTTACGAGGCTGAAATTAGCAACAGAGACGAGGTAATTTTCTTTACCGACCAAGCTCAATTATACTTTGCTAAAATGTCAGACTTTGACCTCTCAAAAGCCTCAGAGCTTGGCGAATATGTTCCTAAAAAGCTCAACTTTGATGATGGTGAGCGTGTTGCTTATATGCACATAAATCCTTCGTTTGATGAAAATCAAAATGTTATTTTCTTCTTTGAAAATGGCAAGGCTGTAAGGGTTCCAATGAGCCAATATCAAACACAGGGTTCAAGAAAAAAGCTTAAAAAGGCATTTTCTGATGCATCAAAGATAGTTAAAATCATCTATGAAACAAATGATGAGTATATTATGCTTATAAACTCAGAAAACAAAGCAATTTTGATAAGACCATCATTGATTCCAATTAAAACAACAAGGACATCAATAGGTACTGTTGTTTTTGCAATGAATTTAAAGAAAAATCAAAAAATCAAAAAAGTCTTACTTGACTATGAAAAGAAGTATCCAGAGGCAAAGGAAAACTATCGTAAGATTAAAATTCCAGCCACAGGTGTGCTAATTTCAAAGAAAAAGGCGAAAGACCCACAACTAAAAATAGATTTTTAATTAAGGAGATATAAAAATGGATAAGAAGGTAATTGTAAGAATTGTTTGCTGTATCCTCGGCGGACTTATGCTTCTTGGCGGTATTGCATTAATCATAAGCGGCTTTGTAATGGGCTGTCAACCAGTAGCGTAAAAGAATTAGCGACCCCAAGAAAAGGGGTCGCTTTTTTTACCAGTTTTAATAACCTTTGTCCTTTAAAGAGGCTACTTATTTAATTTTTAAAAAAATTCAAAAAAGGTATTGACAAACCAAAAATGTTTTAGTATAATATGTGAGCAAGGTTGAGAAACCAACAAAGATATATGCGAGAGTGGCGGAATAGGTAGACGCGCACGTTTGAGGGGCGTGTGGTTATGCAAGTCGGAGGCCAAGCGGTCTTAGGAAGACAAGTTGCCCCCCCAACTCCTTGGCTCACAGAACGACATGGCTA
>JAZOCP010000055.1:0-3895 GCA_045596585.1 Eubacteriales bacterium | reverse complement strand
AAGACCTTGCTTTAATTTTTCAAAAAATGACACAATAAAACTCCTTTATTTTGCATTGTTTTCTTTTAATATTCTATCTTTTCCCACATCATTAATATCCATAGTAAGAACCTTAGAAATACCCTTTTGTGGCATTGTTACACCATATAGTCTATCAGCAATTTCCATTGTTCCACGACGGTGGGTAATAATTATAAACTGTGTTTGACTTGAATAACGCTTAATATACTGACCGAATCTATTTACATTAACATCATCAAGCGCAGCTTCGATTTCATCAAAAACACAGAATGGTGTTGGATTAACCTTCAAAATAGCAAACAATAAGGCAATCGCTACAAATGCTTGTTCACCACCTGAAAGAAGCATAAGGCTTTTAATCACCTTACCTGGAGGAGCAGCTTTTATCTCAATACCACAGTTAAGTACATCATTCTCATCATTGAGTGAAAGCTCAGCATGTCCACCGCCAAATAGCTCTTTGAACACAGTATTAAAGTTTTCATTGATAGCATTGAAGGCTGTAACAAAGTTCTTTTTCATTTCATCCTCAAGCTCAATAATAATCTTTAATAGGTCTTCCTTTGACTTATTTAAGTCAGAGAGCTGACCATTTAAATAATCATAACGCTCTTTTACTTCTTTATATTCTTCAATTGCGTTAGGATTTACGTGACCTAAGTTTCTTAACTTATTTTTACATTCTGTTGCAACTGCAAGAATTTCCTTGTGGTTATCTTCATTTACCTCTGGATATCCAAGCTCAACAGCTGTTGAATAAGTAAGACCATAATCGTCATAAAGCTTTGCAGTCATTTTGTCAAAATCATTATTTAACTGCTCCAATTTACTTTCGCTCATAGTGTGTGAACGTAAAACAGTTTCTCTTTTTGCCAAAATGTCTTTATTTCTTTGATTTAATTGATTTTTCTTTTGTTCATATTCAAGCTCGAGATTTTGAAGTCTAATTCTTTCTTCCTCTAAATCTTGAAGGCGAGCTTCAGCTTCCTTGTATAATTCGCGATTTTTAGCTGTCTTTTCAGAAGATGATGAAACCTCTTGCTTCAGTTGCTCCATCTTATCATTAATTGCCTTAATATCGCCTTCGATTTCAGCTAAGCGGGCATTTGATTCTTGAATTGAAAGACTGGCACTCTCTAAATCTTTCTCAATAACAGCAATGTTGATTGAGTTTTCATTAATGTTTTTCTGAACATTTTCAGCCATTTCAACAAACTCATACTTTTTAACATCAAGATCAATTCTTGTTGTTGTGATTTCCTCTATTCTGGCTTCAATTGTAACCTTTTTCCCTTTTAGTGCAATCAATTCATTTTTATTTCTTTCATCTTCATCTGATAATTTTTGTGTATCAGACACAAGACCATCAAGAATTTCTTTATTTAAATTGATTTGAGCTACAATTGTATCATAATCAGTTTTTTCGGTTCTATATAGCTTATCAGTAAGGTCGTATTGCTGTTTTTCACCAAGTTGTTTTGAAGTTAGTGAACGAAGCTCTTCTCCAAGCTTCTGACCATTTTTAATAACATCTTGAAGCTTTTTAGCAATTTCCTTTTCTTCGTTTTCATAACGCTTGATATCATTGTTTCTTGATAATACAGTTCCTTCATGCTTAACCGATCCACCAGTAAATGAACCACCAACATTAATTAACTGTCCATCAAGTGTTACAACCTTAATTTTATAATTTTGCTCCTTTGCCATTTCAGTTGCATTATCAATATTATCAAAAACAACTGTTCTACCAAGCAAGGAAGAAAATATTTCTTTAAATTCAGGCTTAAATGTGATCAATTCATCTGCAATGCCTATATAACCTTTATATTTTTTTGCATTAAGCATTTCCTGAGTAGGTTTTTGACCATTTACAGATGATACTGGGTAAAATGTTGCTCTACCTGCTTTTGCCTCTTTTAAAGCCATAATACAAGCTTTTGCAGTGCTTTCATTATCAACAACAATATGCTGAAGTCCTGCACCAAGTGCAGTTTCAATTGCTGATATGTATTTTTCTGATACTGAAATCAAGGTTGAAACAGGACCATATATAGTTCCAACATTATTAATTTCATTATTGTTATAAGCATTCATTAAGAAGCTTACACTTTTTGGATATCCATCAAATAGCTCTTCCATCGCAGATAAAACCTTGATTTTTTCAAGAAGTGCCAATTGAGATGATTTTAGAGCATCCATTTTTTCTTTTAATTCGTCATATTTAGCAGATTTTTCTTCTATTTCTTCCGCCAAGATGCTTAACGAATTCTCAATTTTATTAAGAGACTCTTCATAACTTGCCAAAACGCGTGCTTGTGATTCTGACTTTTGAGTTAATTCATCAAGAGTTGCCTGATATTTAACAATATCATTATTAATTGTCTCTTTTCTTTCGTCACCAGAAAATTGTGAATTTTCAAGCACAGATAGCTTAACAACAATATCATTTCTTGAATTTTCAAGCTCTTTTTGCTCAACAAACAAGGTTTCAAGCTCTTTTTCAGCATTAATTCTTTGGTTATTAAGATTATCAAGATTCTTAGAATATTCGTCTTTAAGCTTATTTGCTTCAGCTAAACGCAGGCTTATTGCCTTATAGCTTTCTTGTTTTTCTTTAATTTCATTTTCGCATAATGCTTTTTTTGTATTTGCTCTTTCAAGCTCCTCAATTTGAGTACTTGAAAATGACTTCGCATGCTCTACATTGTTCTCCATTACCTTCAAATCGGTATTAAGGTTGTAAAGCGTGTTATTACAGCTCTTGATTTCAGTATATACCTTTTCCTTGTCCCTACGAGTTTCCGTCAATTTTGTATCAATGGCTGACTCTTGTGTTTCAATTTGCTTAATTGAGTTCTCAGTCATTTCAAGCTCGTGAGATGAGAGCTGATAGCTTTTAGTTAGCTTTGTAATTTGATCCTTTGTGTTCTGTGAATCATAAATCCAAAGAGAAACATCAGCAACCTTTTTCTTTTCGTATAAGTCATTGAACTTTTTAGCCTTTTCAGCTTCTTTCTCGAGAGGACCTACACGAGTTGCAAGCTCATTGAAAATGTCAAACACTCTGTCCATATTTTCTTGAGTTTGCTTTAGTTTTCTTTCTGCCTCTTCCTTTTTATAACGATATTTTGCAATACCAGCAGCTTCCTCAAAGATATTTCTTCTATCTTCGCTCTTCTTAGAGATAATTTCAGCTATTCTTCCTTGACCGATAATAGAATAACCCTCACGGCCAACACCGGTGTTCATAAATAGCTCATAAATATCACGAAGTCTAACTGGATTTCGATTTATTAAATATTCACTTTCACCAGCTCTATAATATCTTCTTGTAACTGTGATTGTATCATAAGGACTATTTAATCTACCCTCTTCTGAAGTGTTATCAAAGGTAACGGAAACCTCGGCATAGCTCATTGGCTTTCTAACCTCAGTACCAATGAAAATTACGTCTTCCATTTTTGAACCACGTATATTTTTTGAGGAAAGTTCACCAAGAACCCATCTCATTGCATCAGTAATATTAGATTTTCCACTTCCGTTTGGACCAACTATAACAGTTGCACCATCATCAAAATACAATGTCGTTTTGTCGGGAAACGACTTAAAGCCTTGTAATTCAAGTGATTTTAAACGCATTGAGACTCCTCCTTTTCTTTGAGAATAATTTCAAATTCATTTAGGTTAGAATTTTCTTTTACCTTAATATATTTAAATCCAAATTTTTGTTTTATTTCGATTATATTTCTTCTTTTATTTCCAACAATTTGAGATGTTTTCCCTAAAGAGCACTCAATATATAAATTATCAAAATTCTTAAGTGCCAACTCATCAATTTTTTGACATATAATCTCAAAATAGAAGCGACTTTTTA
>JAZOCP010000054.1:0-5890 GCA_045596585.1 Eubacteriales bacterium | reverse complement strand
TTGTTAACTTGTTTTCAAACAATGAAAGGATTAATTCATGACCTGTTGAAACGCCCGAAAAGGAAATTAGTCCAACTATTAGCGTTATTGTAAATATTGAAAAGATTTTAATTGTATAAGGCACTTTTCTTAATATTCTTTGGAAAAACACCTTGATTACTTGATAGTATTTTAAAACTAATGCGCCAAAAAGCCCAAGCGCTATACCAACTAAAAGTGGAAGCCATAATTCTTTTATTGCAAGCTTTGGTAAGGAAATACCATCAAATAGTGTGGTAGAAACGCCAAACGCTGATGAAATTGCGCGTGAGGTTATACTTGCAAATAAAACAGAGGACGATGCAGCAAGCATAATAGTGGGTGAAATTCTTTGGTGCGCCTCCTCTATTGCAAAGAGTATGCCAGAAATTGGTGCACCTGTTGCAACAGAAAAGCCGGCACAAGCACCACCAGTCATTGAATATCTGTCCCATGCCCTGTGCTTTCCCTTAGTAAATACATAAGCACTTCCCCTACCTATTGAGGTGCCCATTTGAACTGACGGGCCTTCATTTCCAAGAGGAACTCCTATTAAAAACGAAAAAAGTGAAAGGGCAAAAACTCCTATTAACGACCTTAACCACTTAAAGGTGATAATTCCACGTAAAATGCCAACGGAGGTTGGTATGCCACCGCCCTTTAGGTTTGGATATTCTCTGTAGATAAATGCAAAAAGTATGCTAATTATAAATAAGATAATAAAAACAAGAGGTAAAAAATACAAATGCTCACGCAAATATTCATACCCTAATTCGGAGAAATGAATTATATGATGGGCACACGCCTTATAGGCAGTAACTAAAAGGGCTGTAAGAGTACCAGTTATAAAGCCGAAGACAACAGCTGGCACTATTAAATTTATCATATAGCTTTTATATTCCTTAAGCTTAAAGCCCATTGCTTTTTACCTCCTTTGCTTTAATTTTGTTGATTAAAAAGAGCCACGAAAAAGCTAAGTTTTCGTGGCAATTTTTCAAAAATTGCAGGGGATGTGTCTAATTTTCACTATAAATTACTGTTACATCCTTGTGAAGCTGAAGAATAGATGCTGGCACCTCTGGTGTAATCTCACCATAAAATGCTTTATTTAAAATATCCTTCTTTGATTTGCCATTTGCGATAAGTAAAATTTTCTTTGCTTGCATAATTGAGTACATACCCATTGTAATTGCTTCCTTTGGTACATCATCAATTGATTTAAAAAATCTTGAGTTTGCCTCAATTGTTGATTCATCAAGCTTTACTAAGTGTGTTTCCTTTGTGAAAAATTTATCAGGCTCGTTAAATCCGATATGGCCATCAAGTCCAATGCCGAGGAGCTGAATATCAATTCCACCAAGATCCTCTATCATCTTATCATAAGCCTCACCCTCTGCCTTTAAATCACTCGCACAGCCGTTTGGCACGAAGGTTTTATTTATATCAATATTTATATAGCTAAATAGATTTTTATTCATAAAATAGCGATAGCTTTGGTCGTTTGCACCATCAAGTCCAACATATTCGTCAAGATTTACAGATGTACAATTTGAAAAGTCAACCTCACCATTTTTACACTTCTCTGCAAGGCATGAATATGTACCAAGAGGGGACGAGCCTGTTGCAAGACCTAATACTGGATTTTCTTTACTCTTTACTACATCAACAATCATATTTGCAGCCATTTGGCTTAGCTTTTCATAGCTTTCAACATTTATAAAATTTACCATAATTACCTCCAAAAGCTTTCTTCCATTATTATATAACAAATATGTTTTTTTGTCAACAAATCACCTTGAATTTTATGATTATATGCTTTATAATATGATTAAGGCTAACCTTGGAGGTTTTTATGGAAAGATGGATCAAGGAAAGAGCTTGGGAATGGTATAACTCTCGTCCTTGGATAAGAGGCTGTAACTATATGAGTGCTGACTGTGTCAACAGAATTGACCAGTGGCAAGGTCTTCATTTTGAGGAGCGCTTAGCCACCACAAAGGAAGAGCTCAAGGTCATGAAGGAGCTTGGGTTTAACTCAGTACGTATAATACTCGAATATGTTGTTTGGGAAAAGGAGCACGATTCTTTTCTTGAAAGATTTGAACGATATATTTCCCTTCTTGATGAATTTGGAATTAGTGCAATGGTAGTGCTTGCAAACGACTGTATGCCACCTAAAACTGAGCTTTGGAAAATGCCAGATATTGGTGAGCAAAGCTACGATATTGGGTATCACGGGGGCAGACGCCACTCTCAACACGGAAGGCACACAGGACCAGCGCCACACTACTATTTTGACAATGTGGAAGGTGCAAATAGCTATTTTAAAATGGTCGAGGAAATTGTCACAATATATAAAGATGACCCTCGCATTTTAATATGGGATTTATTTAACGAGCCTGGCAATAGCCAAAGAAGTGGTATTACATTGCCTATTCTTGAAAAAATGGTTAAGGTCGTAAGAAAAATCAACCCATCACAGCCACTTACTATTGGTGCGTGGTGCTGTGATAAGAATTACGAATTTACTATGCCAGAGGACGTTTTCGCTATTGAAAACTCCGATATTATTACATATCACAATTATAGCAGATACGATGAGCATATAAGAGTTATAAAATACCTAAAGCAATTTGGTCGCCCTCTAATTAATACCGAGTGGCTTGCAAGATGCACTGACAATACCGTTTTTGATAATTTCCCTCTTTTCTATCTTGAAAATATCGGCTGTTATAACTGGGGCTTTGTTGCTGGTAAATATCAAACATACGAGCCATATGAGGCGCATTGGCAATGGTATAATGACGATAAAAATGCACCCATTGATTTTACAAAGTGGTTTCACGACTTATATAGGCCAAGCTTGCGTCCTTATGACCCACGTGAAATAGAATTAATTAAAAAATTCTGCACCCTTGCAGATAATGAATTTAAAAACAGGAGATAATTATGGTTGCAAAGACTTCACCTATGGGCTGGAACAGCTGGGACTGCTATGGCGCCTCTGTAAACGAAGAAACTGTCCGCAAAAATGCCGAATATATGGCAAAAAATCTAAAAAAATATGGTTGGGAATATATCGTTGTCGATATTCAATGGTATGAGCCAACTGCTAACAATAACGATTACAACGATTTTTCAGATATTTGCATAGACGAATATTCAAGGGTAATTCCTGCTGAAAATCGTTTTCCATCATCAAAGGGTGGAAAGGGCTTTAAGCCACTTGCTGATTACATTCACTCTCTTGGATTAAAGTTCGGCATACATATCATGCGTGGTGTACCAAGAATTGCTGTTCATGGAAAAGGAAAAATCAAAGGCACAAATAAAACCGCGCGCGATATTGCAAGTGTTTGTGTACAAAGACCTAACGAGGAATTCAAAATAACAAATTCTTGCTTTTGGAACACTGATATGTATGGTGTTGATGCCTCGCGTGAGGGTGCAAAGGAATATTATGACAGCATATTTGAGTTATATGCTTCATGGGGTGTTGACTTTGTTAAGTGCGATGATATTGCAAGAGAGCTACCTCACCATGAGGAGGAATTTAAGTTAATTTCAAATTGCCTCCGTTCCTGTGGTCGCGATATGGTTTTCTCAGTTTCACCAGGGCCTTCAAGGCTTGAAAGAGCTGAATTTTATAAGCAATATGCAAATATGTGGCGAATTACTGACGATTTTTGGGACGAGTGGCATTTCCTTTACGAAATGTTTGAGCGCGCTGAAAAATGGTCAATTCACTCAGGTGCAGGTCACTGGCCAGATGCTGATATGCTACCTATCGGTGCGGTCCGTCAATGCTATGATGAAAATGGATGGACTAAGTTCACAAACGATGAGCTATACACCAATTTAACGCTTTGGTCAATTATGCGCTCACCACTTATTATCGGTGGCGAGATGACAAAGTTTGATAAATTCACTCTTGACTTAGTTACAAACGAAGAAATTTTAAAAATGCACAAAAACGCGCGTCATTCGCATCAAATATGGCGCAAGAAAATCGATGGCAAGGAAATTTGTCTGTGGGCAGCACCAAGCGTAGATGGTGGCTTATATGTAGCTGTTTTCAATCTTAGCGAAGAAAACGCCGAGGTTAAAATTCCACTTATCGACCTTGAAATTGAAGGTGACTTATCAGGTATTGAGTTATGGAGTAAAAGCCCTGTTTCCTTTGATGGTGAGATTACCACAAGCATTAACACTCACGGAACTAAAGCATACTATTTCAAATAAGAAAAAGCAGACCCTGTGTCTGCTTTTTTCTATTTACTTTCTTTTTAAATCATCTGTTGCTGGGTTATTTAACACTTCTCCATTCTCGTTAAATCGTGAACCATGACACGGACAATCCCATGAGTGCTCCTCTTTATTATATTTAAGTGCACAGCCAAGGTGTGGGCAACGAGGAGAAGTGGGAGTCACAAAATTTTTTGCAGTTTCAAATGTATTTATAAAAAGCTGAGGACGTAAAATTGTTCGCGATGGTAAAAATATTGGAGCATATTCACTTTTGCCGTTTTTAATTATATCTCTAATAACTCTTGCACCTACCATGCTTGATGACATTCCCCATTTATTAAAGCCTGTTACTACATAAAGATTCGGTGTATTTTGGGAATATATACCTATATACGGAACATCATCAAGAGTCATACAATCCTGTGTTGCCCACCTACCAGTTATTATTGCATCGCTATAGTACTTTCCCACAAAGCTCTCAAGCTCCTTATAGCCTCCACCTGTTTTGCCTGTTCTATGCCCACCGCCGCCTAATAACAAGCTCTTTTTATACGTGCGAAAGGAAAGACCCTTGTCTTCCATATCAACATACATACCATTTATATTTTCCGCCCCTTCAAGTGACAACACATATGAACGATGCTGAAACATTTTCAAATAATAGCTACCATGTTTATTTAAAAATGGAAAATGAGTAGCAACCACAATTTTTTCTGCTTTTATTTTTCCGTACTGAGTTATTGCCTCAGTTCCTTTCAATTCAAGCACCTTTGTATTTTCATAAATTGGCAGTTCCTTTGAAATTTCATAAAGAAATTTTAAAGGATTAAATTGTGCCTGTTCACCAACCCTAACAGCACATGCCACTTTAAATGGCAGCTCTGTTTTTTTAGTAAGCTCAGCTTTTATACCAAGGCTTTGACAAGCTATAGTTTCTTTTTCTAAAGATTTTTCATCGTTTAATGAATATAAAAATGCATCCTTATTTTCATAATCACAGTCGATTTTTTGGCACAGGGTCTTATATTTTTCAAGTGCTGACTTTTGCGCATTTACATAAAGCTCAGCTTTTTCTTTGCCGAAGCGTCTTATCATTTTATCGTATATAAGTCCATGCTGAAGTGTGATTTTAGCGGTTGTATTTTGTGTTACTCCACTGCATATTTCGCTTTTTTCTACAAGCACAAAGTCCACACCCGCCTCTTTTAATTCATAAGCGCACAAAATCCCTGCTATTCCGCCTCCTATTATTAATACATCCGTTTTAATGTCACCTTCAAGTCTATCAAAGCTTGGCTTTTCTATAGTTTCCTTTACCCAAATTGAACTCATTGTTTTCCCCTTTAATTAATTGTTTATATTTAGTCTGCACATTTTTTTATTTTTAATAAAAAAGCGAGTGAAAAATCACTCGCTTTTCTTAACCTATAAACATCTGAGTCCAGTAGTTACCGTCCTTTACGTATCCTACTCCTATTTTTGTAAAGGAGCTGTTTAAAATATTTGCTCGGTGTCCTTGGGAATTCATCCAGGCATTTACTACCTCTTTTGGTGTTCTTTGTCCTTTTGCAATATTTTCGCCAGCTGTTCTATATGAAATACCAAAGCTTTTCATCATTTCAAA